>JBJMGN010000315.1:0-2538 GCA_045807885.1 Pyrinomonadaceae bacterium
GCGGAATCTTCGATAAGGTGTCGATAACCCGAACGCCCCTGCGGCGCTATCGGTAATCCTAGCAAGCCCGAATCCGGCCCTGCCGATTTATAGAAAAAGCCATGACTCCTCAGTTCACCCTGTGAGGCATTCTTGCGTGCATAGCTTTCCATTACCCGAGGCGAGTTTCCCAAACGGATCGGCGAAAAGTATAAGTCGTTGCCGTTAGTGCCAACGATAACGGCATCGGTCCCCATTGGCTCGATCCGGTCAACGCCGTGCTTGAGCGTCAAATTTTTCACGTCACCATTTGTCCAGTTCACTGCGTAAAGACCCGCTGAGTTCTTTTTTTCGGGCTGGCCCCATCCGCTGCCTGTTCCGTAAAGCAAATAATTGCCGACGAAGCGGTTTTGAAATGTGTAGCCTTCAGGCTTGGGGGTTTCGCGGTAACGAGAACTGGGCGCGTTTTCGCTGCCATCCGAAAAACTTTCTATCGGTGTCCGGAATAACGCGACGTCGCCGGCCGCAAATTCGGAACCCCACATTTGCTCACCCTGACCATCCGAACGAACCAGTACGTTGAGCTGCGCATCATTACTTTCAAGGAACGAAAATTGATCGACAGGCGCACCCATCACACCAAGGGCACTCGGTGCCGATCCATCAAGCGGCATTCGATATAGCATCGACGTCGATCTTTCCCGGCCATCACCGTAGTTCCAATCGGATGTCCACACATAAACAGAAGTCGGCGAAACGTAGAACACGCGGCCGGGAGCACCAAGGATCCCGGTACCTTTGCAAGAGAACTCTCGACTTTCCAGGTCACAGACTGTGACGGTATGGAGAGCCATTCCGTAGCTCGCTTCAGATTGTCGTTCAGAGCGATAAACGCTGGTCGGCTGAACTATCTTCTGGAATTCCTTTTCGGTTGCACCCTTATGCCATTTTCGAACTGCAGGAAAACCCTCCATTGGGTCGCCGTAATAGCCGAGGTATTGCGGGGTGTAAAAAATAAGTTTGCTGCCGATGAGCCGGCTCGCGTAATTTCGCGACGAATAATAGTCATTCGACCGAAGATGATAGGTCGAGCGGTAATCCAGCGAACCATAATTGTCGATATCGAACAGATTTATTTCGGTGCCGCCACGGCCGTAGCTATAACCGATCACGACGACCGTGTTTCCCGAGACGAGCATCTCGTCGTACCAATCACTACTAGGATCGACACCGGGCGCATAGGCGTTTATCGCATCCACAGGTTTCAACGCGCCGTCACCGATGCGTACCGTAAATAACCGGCCGCGTCGAAGAATTACAAGGTAGTCGCCATGCAGCTTGACGATACCGCCTTCATCAACGCCCGCGTGCTGCGTATTTGTGATCGATTCGCCGTCGCTATCTTTTTCTTCCTTCGCGGCGGAATCGGATAGCATAGGCGACGCTGCGGCGTTTGAGACAGAGCCGGCAGATTTGCTAGCTTGAGCCTCTCGGCGAACACGTTTTAACAGACTGCTGAAATATTCCTTGAGTTCCGATTCAGAACGGAACGCCCGCATTGTTTTGCGCGGCTTTGATGTATTCTCGACCCCGCCTGTGTTGACCTGGTTTTCGATCGAAGTTTCCGGCGTCCCGGTCGCAAAAACAAACACCGCGGTCGCCGCGGAAAAGATCACAAGCGACCATATGACTGATTTTTTCATACAATTACTCCTGCAAAGGCGAAGTGAAGGCAGTGCCCTTAGTTGAAAAGGGAACGCTCTCTGTTTGCCAATCTTGCAGAATTAATGAGAAATAATTAGTTGTCTTTTTTCGACGGCTGAAGTGCGACCGGAATATCGCCGTCGTCGGTGATCGTGATCATCGGCAGACGAGGCCTTGGATATCGTTGGGTTGGTGAGCGAAATACCGGGGGGAGTTTTGGCGATTGGATCCTGGATGGGGCAAGAGGTGCGGATCGTTTCAAGATCGCACCGCCCTGGCCCGCAACCCAGAGAAGATCGCCGCCGCGATAAACTATCGCCTGAAGAGTTTTTCCAGTTATGTTTTGCTGAACGTCCCAGTTTTTTCCGCCATCAGTTGTTACAAGGACCGCGCCTTGTTCGCCAACCGCGACCGCGAGATCTTCGCCAACGGCGGTCACGGCGAAAAGGTTAGTTCTCATAGCAGATTCCTGGTCGATCCAGGTCGAGCCGCCATCGCTCGTACGCAAAACGATGCCATTCGACCCGACCACAAATCCGTTTTTGGCGTCGTAGAAACTCAGCGCGTAAAGATTTTCAGTTACGTTTGTGGTGATCTGTTTCCAGGTCAGGCCGGCGTCTGACGTCGAAAGGATGGTGCCGCGGTCGCCAACTACGACGCCATGTTTTTCGTCTGTGAACTTAACATCCTCAAGCCAAGCGCGTGTGCCCGAAGGAACTGGCTGCCAGTACGTTCCGCTCATTGTTGAACGAATTATCGTGCCGTTTGCCCCAACCGCGATACCAACCCTTTCCGAAACAAAAAATACGCTGCTGAGGTCTTCTTCGGTTCCGGTGATCCCTTTACCCCAGCTTG
>JBJMGN010000316.1:0-8181 GCA_045807885.1 Pyrinomonadaceae bacterium
CGCGCGCGATTCAGATCGCCGTCGAGAGCCAGCAATCCCGGAAAGAATGCGTCGAGTGCCCCGGTCGTCGTTTCGGTCCGCTTTCCGGTATTCATATCCGCCTGCCCGTACCAGAGGTCGCCGACGATCATTGGTCCATTGACGTTCTTTCGGCTCATGTTGTCGCCCTCGTCCGCGAGATAAGTGTGGACTTTGCTGATCGAATCTTCCCACATCGACTGGCAATCCTTGTCGCCAAACAGTCGCGAGCATTTAAGCAGATATTCGTAATACGAATCGATCTCGGCACTGACATGCGAGGCCGGATTGGTCCACTGCCCGGTCTCGACGTTTATGTTTGTACCGACAAGCCCGATCTTCGAGCGGCGGTTGTATGTCTCGACGAGCGCTCGCTTTGCCTTGTCGTAATAAATCGGTTTCCCCGTAAGTTTGCTCAATGCGCCGAATTCGATAAGCAGTGTTCCGGTCTCGGCAGGATTGGAAATGGGATCGCGTGTTTTTCCGATTTTGAGATCTACGAATTTATACGGCAGTCCCGTCGGCGAATCGAATACCGGCAGGAGCCGCGTGCCGAGGTCGTCCGCCAAATTCAGCAGCCGCTTGTCGTTTGTGATCTGGTATGACGAAAGCAGCCCCCCGAGAATGCGGATCGTGATCTCAAAATTCTGAACTGAAATGTCTTTGTCGAACGAAAGGTGTTTCGCAATGTAATCTCGAGTCTCGTCCGCCTCTTTTGTGAAGCCGAGCAGATAAAGCGAATCAAGCGAATCTACCGGCGTCATCAAAACCGGCGTCCCGTACCAATCACGGCACGTTTTGCTCAACGGCTTGAGATCGTCGTGGCCCCAACAATATTGCTTATAGCCGTTCCATGCGTGCTGGAATTCTGCACGCACCTCTTGCGCAAGCCGTTTGCGGTCAACGGCCTCCTGGCCATTCGCTTGAGCAGCGAAACATGCCGCCAGCGCGAAGCTCAGGACGGCGATTTTTATTGTGTTCATCAATTTTCCACGGTTTCCGATTTATTGAGCAAGACCGGTTCGCCCAAGCCCAGAGATCGCAGACGCGGCATTTGCGTTTTCGCGTCGCCAACGACAAGAAAGACCATCCTGTTTGTGTTCAGGTATTTTGCTGCGAGACGTTTGATCTCGTCGACGGTCATGTTTTTTACGATCTGCTCGCGTTCGCGGACGTAATCTGGCTTCCAGCCGTATTGGCTTATGTTCCCGAGCATCCCGAGTTTCGCATTCGCGGTTTCGAACGCACGCGCGTTGCTCTTGATCATAAAGCTCTTCGTCGTTGCCAGATCCTCTTCGGTGTAGGTCTTCCCGAAATCGTCGAGGATCGACTTGATAAGTTGAGCCGCCTCGAGCGTTACGTTCGTCCTGACGCTGCTCCCAACGGTGAAAGGCCCGGGACTGTGTGTGCCGAAAAAGCTCGAGTTGATCCCGTAAGTGTAACCCTTGCCTTCCCGGAGTTGCTGCGTGAGTCTCGAGGCAAATCCGCCACCGCCGAGAATGTAGTTCATCACGGCCGCCGGGTAATAATCTTTGTCGGTCGCCGCCAGAGCCGGGTAGCCGAACCGAACGACCGACTGCTTAGCATCGGGGATGTCGTAAAAATAGATCGCCGCCTTCGACGGTGGAGCCGGCGTCTTGTAAACCGGGATCTCTATCGATCTCGGCGTCCAGCGCGCGTTGAGGCCTTTGAGCGAATTAACGACCTTATTCTGGTCCAAAGCTCCTACCACATGCATGCGCGCTACCGACGGCGAAAGGGCGCGTGCGTAGTATGCTTTCACGTCGTCGAGCGTGATGGAGTTCACCGTATCGATCGTACCGAAGATCGTGCGCGAGCGGATATTTTCGTCACCGTAGATTAGTTTTCGATACTGATTTTCGGCGACGGCATTCGGGTTCCCTTCCTGTTGGCGGATGGTGCTGATCGTACCCTTCTTTAGAAGATCGAATTCCTTCGCGTCCCAGCGCGGCTCGAGCAGGATCTCTTCGACGAGTGCCATCGTCGCGTCGTAATTCTTGGCGAGCGTGTTGCCCTGGATCGTTACCGCTTCGGTTCCGGCGAAGACATTGATATTTGCGCCAAGCTGTTGGATAGCTTCCTCCAATTCCTGAGGCGTCTTTTTCGCGGTTCCCTGCGTCATCATCCGAGCAGTCAGATATGCGACCCCAACCTTGTTTATATCGTCGAGCTGTTCGCCGCCGTCGATCACGATCTCGAAATTAACGAGCGGCACTTCGTTATTCTCGATCCCGAAAACACGCATGCCGTTCGACGTTTTGGTTTCCCAGATCGAAGGTACCTTTACCTGAGGTGCAGGGCCGTACGGGGGCTCTACACTTCGGTCAAATGTGGAAGGAGTTTTCGCGTAGGTCGCCTTCACGTTCGGGTCGACCTCCGCTTCTGCACCCGCGACGATCTTTTCCTCGACAACCTCAGCCTTTTCGGAGCCCTGCAGGGCGAGATCTAGCTTGCCTTTGGGCACAAAGCTGGTGGCGACGCGATTTTTGCCTTTGATGTATTTCTCGTAAACCCGCGTGACGTCGGCGGGTGTGATGGCCATGATCGACTTAATGTCTTTTTCGACCTGCCCGGGATCGCCCGCGAAAAGATTTCCCTGCGCAAGCTGCGTACCCTTGCCGAGAACGCTGGAAAGGCCGTTGTAGAACTGCGTTTCCTGTCCGGCTTTGATCCGTGCAAGGTCTTTTTCGGAGATGCCTTCCTTTTCGAATTTCGCGAATGCTTCGTCGATCGCTGCGGCAACTTCGTCCAGGTCCTTATCCGCGAATGCGGTGACGTTGAGCTGCATTTGCCCAGCGAGCTCCTGTGCACCGTTGAACATACTGACGCCGGCGGTTAGTTTTTTATCTTCGACAAGCACCTTGTAGAACGGTGCTTTTTTCCCGCGTGTCAGGTAGTTCGCAAGTACCGACAGCGCGTAGGAATCCGGATGATATTGCGGAACTGTCGACCATGCGTATGTGAGATCGGGCTCGCGCGCGAAATTGTCTTCGTGGTAAAGCTTGAAGTTGCGCGTGATCACGCAGGGCCTCTTCTCTATCCGCGGTGTTTCCGGGCCGCGTTTGATCTCGCTGAAATATTTCTCGACCCATTTTTTCGCCTGCGCAGTATCGAAATCGCCTGCGACGACAAGTGTTACGTTTTGCGGCCCGTACCAGCGCCGATAGAACTCTTTAACATCGTCGAGGGTCGCGTTTTGCAGGTCTTCGAGCGAGCCGATCACCTGCCAGTTGTATGGATGGTCGGCGGCGCAGGCTGCTTTATCGATCACGTAGCCTGTGTGGCCATATGGCGCGTTGTCGACGCTCTGACGTTTTTCGTTTTTGACGACCTGTTTCTCTTTTGCCAACACAGGCTCTGTGATGGTGTTTATGAACCAGCCAAGCTTGTCCGCCTCCGCCCACAACATCTTTTCGAGTGCATCATTCGGCACGGTCTGGAGAAAGTTTGTACGGTCGTTGTTGGTCGAGCCGTTGGCACCCGAGCCGCCGATCCGCGCTGTCATCTTGTCGAGGCCGCCCTTGCCCAGGTTTTCCGACTCCAGAAAGAAAAGGTGCTCGAAAAGGTGTGCAAAGCCGGTGCGACCGGGCTTTTCGCGGGCCGAGCCGACGTGCGCCGTCAGCGAAACCGCCACGACCGGATCCGAACGGTCCACGTGAAAGATCACATCTAACCCGTTGGGAAGAGTGAACTTTTCGTACTCGATCCGCAGTGGCTTGTTTTGCGCCCATGCCGAAGCAACGGTTAATAAAACGATCGAAAAAGCGATGCACTTAAGAATTTTCATAATTGACACTTAATTGGGAATTGGGATTTCGAACGATGTTTACTACTTCATACCTCGAAAATTTGTTTCCCAAATCCGAAAATTAAAAAGATAGTTTTTTCAGTTTTCAAACGCATTCATTATCGGCGGTTGATAAACCGACTATTTATACAAAAGGAGAAATAAAGCAATGAAAAAAACAGTTAATATGCTTGGCTTCACTTTGATCGAACTTTTGGTCGTGAGTGCAGTGGTTCCGATCTTGATCGGCCTGCTTCTTCCTGCGATCCAAAAATAACAACATTCAAACTCATAGGAAGGACCTGGCGAGTCCTTCCTTGTTTGTACGTCGGCGATCATTCATCGATCACCGGTTCCTGTTTACGTGATCGTCTTCGTTCCGCCTTCCACGCTTTTCTTATAGTCGCCACATCGAACTTGTCTCGCTTTCCATCGCGCATATTTTCAACTTCGTGTTGAACACGGGCTGCGACCAGGCGATAAGCTTCTGTATTTGGGACGCCGTCGGTCATGTCGTGAAGCTCTTCGTACGAAAGAAAGCGGCCGATCTTCGCACCGATCTTCGCGCCGATGCTGTCGCGTTTCGGGATCGTCATTCCTTTCGGATACGCCTCGAACGTGCCCCAAAGATAGATAGGCAAAATTCCGATCTTCTGATTGAGAGCTAGATAGCCGATCACGGGTTTGAACTCGGCGATGTCGCCGGTTGTCGAACGTGTGCCTTCGGGAAAGATCAACGCATTGTAGCCTTCGTGAAGAATTCGCGTTACATGGCGCAGCGATTGACGCAGTGAACCGGTGCGTTCAATAGGAACAAGCGTCGTGAAATTGTTCATATACGCGCGTTTGTATTTCGTGTCGAACCAGTAATCAGCAGCGGCTACAGCGACTGTCTGCTCAGCCACATCTTTGCCAAGCGCCCGTTTCACAAGGCCGGTGTCGATGTGCGAAGCATGATTAGGCGCGACGATAAAATTCACGTGCTGTGGGACATTGCCGTCACCCTCTATCGTTGTTTGCAGCACATTTGAATAAAGAGTTTCCTGCGCAAGGTCTACCGCGGCGTTCCCAATACGACGAACGAGCGAAGGAATGAATATCTCTTCGTCTTCTTTCTTCTCTTCGGTGCGTGGTTCGTCGGCAAGCCGCTTCGATTTATCAAGGCGATTGACCGCGGTGAGAAGCTCGCGAACGGTCTGAACTTCGTTGAGCGAATCGGGCGAGATCACCTGTCCGCCGGCGTCTTCAACAGCCGCCTGCAGCTCAACGAACATCAAGGAATCGAACCCAAGATCGGCAAGCTTGTCCTCGATAGCGACATCGGAAAGCGGCCGGCTCGAAACGGTTGCAATTATCTTTCTGATCCAAAGCGCGTTGTCGTCGCCCTTCGACTCGACGACTGCCTTCGAACGGCGCTTGTCGCGATCTTCCAGAGACTGCAGCATTTCGACAACTTCAGGACGTTTTACTTTTCGGGTCGCCGTGCGCGGCAACTCGAATGGAGTAACGTGAAGCACTTTCACGCGTTTGAAAAAAGGCATCGACGCCGAGATCTCGCGAAAATGCTCCTCGATCTTTTTGTTTACTTCAGACCGCGAAAGAGCGATGTCATGTTCGTAATCCGGCACCACAAGCGACGCGATCTTTTCGCCGCCATCCTCGTCCGGCAGGCCGACAACACTAAGCTCTTTTATAAGTCCTGATTTGCCGTAAAGATCCTCGATCTCGTCCGGGTAAATATTTTTACCGTTCGAATCAATGATAACGTCCTTAGAACGCCCGACTATATAAAGGTTGCCGTCCTCGTCGATGCGGCCCAGGTCACCTGTCCGCAGCCAGCGGTCCTGGAGGACAGCATCGGTTGCTTCTTCATTGTTGTAATAGCCGAGCATCACATTCTGACCTCTTGCAACCACTTCGCCAACGCCATTCGAATCAGGGTTGTCGATCTTCACCTCAATGCCAGGCAATGGTTTGCCGACACTTCCTCTTAGCAGTTTATTGCCCGGACGTGCGACCGTAAGCACGGGTGACGATTCGGTGAGGCCGTAACCTTCGAGCACTGTGAACCCAAGGCCATGCAGATCCTTTTGAACTTTTTCACTCAACGCCGAGCCGCCGGAAATTAGGTACCGCATCTTGCCGCCCATACCCTGATGAATCGGGAAAAAGGCGATCGGCCCGAAATTAAACGGGGTGTTATCGCGGATCCAGGCGTTGAACTCGATCATGTTGTCCGCGAGATCGGCGATCCAATCACCGCGCTCGCGAAGTCGCGTCTTGATCCGGCGATGCAGCATCTCCCACAACGCCGGCACGCCAACCATTCCCGTCACGTGGCCATTTTCAATCGAGCGGCTCAATTCTTCCGCCGTTAATTCATCCAGATAGGTGATCTGCGTTCCATTGGAAAACGGTGTGAGAAAACCAGCCGAGAATTCGAACGTATGATGCATCGGCAGCACAGATAAAACGCCGTCGGTCAGATCCATGTCGAGCACGCTCGAAAGCATGGAGATCATGTTCGTGAAGTTCTTGTGCGACAACATCACTGCCTTCGGCTTCCCGGTCGTTCCCGACGTAAAGATCAGCGACGCAACAGCATTGCCAAGCACTTTCGGCGGCAGCAACGCAAGTCGTTTCGACTCTTCAATCTCATCAGGCATTTCAAAAACTTCGTCAAATTGCCAAACCTGAAGGTCGATCCCGTTTTCAGCGAGCTTTTCGTTTAGGTTAGGGTTTTCATTCGCAAGTTTTGCACTCAAAACAATCGCGGTCGCTTCACCAGCTTTTGCAAAATTCACGATCTCTTCTACAGAGCTGGCTGGATCGATCGGGATTGCTGTTGCTCCGGCCTTTAGAATGCCGAAATAGGTTATTCCCCATTCGGGCATGTTGTTCGAGAACAGAATTACGCGGTCGCCCTGCTTGATTCCTTTATCAGCAAAGAAGCCGGCGGATCGAAGTGTCAGTTCGCGGACGTCTTCGAACGTGTATTGCTCTTTCCGGCCGTTCCGCTCGATACGCATTGCAACGCGCGTCGGGAACCGTTTCGTTGCCGTGTCGAAAAGATCAAGCAAGTCCTTGTAGGTGTGCGAACGTTTTTCCTGTATTTTCAGTTCTTCTTCAAGCGTCGGAAGAACCCACTTTTTCATTCCCGGGAAATGAACATGGAGCCAGTACTCGTACCAATCGAGTTTTTCCGGGTACCAGGGCAGCAGATGCTTTTCCTTGTCTTTGATAACCGATTGCAAGGCTCGCACATTGTCCGATCGATAGAGATATTCGTTGTCGATCATGAACGGCTTGAACATCGCGAAGGCATCCATCGTTTCCTGCGTAGTTCGCTTGAAATCTTCGGTCGATTTTTTTAGGTCCGAGATTATATTGCCGATGCGGCCGCCCCCCCAACGCGGCGTTGCCTTGTCCATTAGATCGTCGGCACGTTTCGCGAGTTTATTTAGCATAGGAGCGCTTGTAAGCTCGTACGCTCTTTGTTTAACCGGAATTGCTTCGACCATCCCAGCAAGCTTGTTTGCGATCTTGTTACCGGTTTCTTTGTCCTCGAAATGCTGCCGCTTATACAACCCGACGAGGCCGACGATCCGCTTCATATCGTTCGGATTTGAATCGCCCGAAGATGCCTGAAAAACGAGCGGCGGTTTTTCATCAACAAGCGCGTTCATCGCGGCACTGAGGATCGCCCCGGCAACCATATCGACAGGTATCACGTCGAGAATGAGCTTTTCATTTACCGGGATAACGGGCTGGCCCCTCAAGGCGATCAGGATAAGTGGCGCGGTCGTTGTAAACCCCTCGTTCCAACCGGGGAACGGGTACTGATTCGACGATTCGACGATCGAGGGCCGCACAAGGATCTTTACGATGTCGTCCTGGGATGCGATGATCTGCTCGGCGAGCGATTTCGAATAGGTGTATATATTTGTCCAGCCCCAGTATTCGGCACGCTCAGCGCCGAGCTCGGTCGTTCGCTCGCGGATCCACATTTTGCGTTCACGAAATATGGCTGATTTCAATTCGGATTCGTCGTCGGGGTCGCGGCCCTCCTCGATAAACCGACAGCGTGCAAGCTCACGAAATTTTGCGGCTTGCACCGCATCGTCAGCCTCCTGCCGAGCCTGTTCGCTCAATCGGGCGCAGTCTTCGACTTCCCTATTCACATCGAAAGTCGTGCCCACGAGTTCGTTCTTCCGAGGAAAGTAGCCAACGACCGGCTCATTCTCCCAGATCGCGCCGGAACGCTTTCCGGCCACGAAGCACGTAGAAACGTGAACCAACCGCGGCTTTTTCATCATCCGAGCAAGTTTGATGATGTTGTTTGATCCGACGACATT
>JBJMGN010000317.1:0-4192 GCA_045807885.1 Pyrinomonadaceae bacterium
GAAAGGCTGTCGAGATCACGAAGTGCGACAACCCGAAGATCGGCGTAATTGCCACCGAGGCCACGGTTTCGAGCAATGCCTACGCCACGTCGATCCAGCGTGCATGTGAGAATGCCGTGATATTACAGGCAGCCTGCCCACTTTTTGTGCCATTGGCGGAGGAAGGCTGGACGCAGGAAGTGGAGACTTTTTCGATCGCAGCAAAGCACCTTTCCGTAATTCGCGAATTCCAGCCTGATGCACTTGTTTTGGGTTGCACGCATTACCCGATCCTGCGCGATGTCATTCAACAAACCGTCGGTGAGAATGTTAAGCTTGTTGACTCAGGCGAAGCGACAGCGGACGAAGTTGTTGCCCTGTTGAGGGCGAAGGGCCTCGAAAATCCTAACGAAGTTTCAGGTAACCGTGAGCTCTGCGACGACATGGACCATTTTTACGTTACCGACGCCGCGGAGCGTTTCGCACGTGTCGCAGAACGATTTTTAGGTGCCTCGCCGTCGAAATTGAAGGCCCTTGAACTATACGGCGGTGATGAACTACGAAAAATTTAGCTCGTGATCAACGGGCGGAAACAATGAGCTACGAACGAATTGATAAACGCGGAGTCGACCAGATCCGCAATACAAAGATCACGCCGAATATCTCACCATATGCGGAAGGTTCTGCTTTGATCGAGGTAGGCGGGACGAAGGTTATTTGCACTGCCTCGGTTGAGGAACGCGTGCCGCTGTTCTTGCGGAATAAAGGCGTAGGCTGGGTCACCGCGGAATACGCGATGCTGCCGCGTGCGACAAATACGCGTACACAACGCGAAACGCAGAGACCGTCAGGACGCACACAGGAAATTCAGCGTCTGATCGGTCGAAGTCTCCGCGCGGTCGTCGACACAAATCTGCTCGGTGAGCGCCAGATCTTTCTGGATTGCGACGTTATTCAGGCCGATGGTGGCACGCGTTGCGCTTCGATAACCGGGGCGTATGTCGCGCTTGCGCTTGCCTGCCGAAAGCTTTTGAAGAACAGCATCATCAAGACGAACCCGATCTTGAGCGAGGTTGCTGCGGTTAGTGTCGGAATAATCGAGGGAACGCCGATACTCGACCTTGCTTATACAGAAGATTCAACGGCCGAGGTCGATATGAATCTGGTTTGCACAGGTTCAGGGAAATTCATCGAAATTCAAGGCACCGCCGAACGCGAGCCGTTTTCACGCGAACAGATGGATGAAATGTTGATCCTTGGCGAGATCGGCGTAAATCATTTGTTCGAGATTCAGCGAAGCGTGCTTGCTCCGTAGCTCATTTTCGACGGAGTATCGCGCCCGGCATATCACCGGTTACTTTGTCACCATTCCATACCAAGACACCGTTCACATAAACTCGATCGACGCCGGCAGAGATCTTTTGCGGTTCGGCAAAAGTAGACTTGTCGGCGATCGTTTTTGGATCGAACAAGACTAGGTCGGCCTTCATTCCTTTTTTGATCAGCCCTCTGTCCTTTAATCCAAGCCGGGCGGCCGGCATCGCGGCCATCTTGTGAACGGCTTCTTCGACACCGAACCACTTGTTTTCACGAACATATTTTGCGACGACGCGTGTAAACGTTCCGGTTCCCCGCGGATGTCGGCTGCCGATGCCGCCATCGCTTGAAACCATTACCCACGGCCGGGTGTAAAAAGCCTTTACGTCATCTTCACTCATCGAATTACATACGACTCCCGCACCGCCGTTCTTCACGATCTCGATGTAAAGATCGACGGGTGAGATATTTTTTGAAGCGGCGATTTCCGCCATCGTTTTCATTTCGTAGTCGCGATTTGCCGCATGATTTGTGATGAGCACCTTGTCGGCACCGCCAACATTTGCCAGACCTTTTTCGACCTCGGAAGGATCGTCGTGTTTGCGGCTGGGCACGAGGACCGTAATGGTCGAAGCCCACGCTGTGTACGGGTACGCATCAGCGGTCACGTCTTGGCCGGCTTTTTTCGCAGCCTCGATCAACGCGATCGCCTCGGCTGATTTTCCCCATACGTTTCGATTACCCATTTTGATATGAGAGATCTGAACGGGAAGCCCGGCCTCCCGGCCGATCCTTATCGCTTCTTCCATCGCTGCTCGAAATCCTTCCTCCTCGTCGCGAATATGGCTCATGTAAATTCCGTCATGCGCGGCAGCGACACGCGCAAGGGTGATCAGTTCTTCGGTCGTCGCCATAAAGCCAACGTCATATTCCAATCCTGATGAAAGGCCGAACGCGCCTTCGTTCATTGCCTGTTCGACCATCTTTGCCATCAAAGCGATCTCGTCCGCGGTCGCAGCTCGCTTGTAATCTTCTTTCAGGACCTGGGTCCGGACCTCGGCGTGGCCGATAAACGAACCTACATTCACAGCGATCTTTCCATCCAGCTTCTTTAGATATTCAGCGATCGGCCACGGGCTGCCGCCGTCCGGGCCGACCATGATCGTCGTAATGCCTTGCGAAACCTGATTTGCCGCGGCTCCCTCGCGAAGCAGTCCTGACTCGGAATGGTTATGGATGTCGATAAAACCCGGAGCGAGTACAAGGCCGGTTGCATCGATGATCTCATCGCTATTCGATGTTTTGATCTTGCCGATCTTCACGATTCGGTCACCTTCGAGGCGAACATCGCCATTGAATGCGGGCTTTCCGGTGCCGTCGACCACCGTCGCATTCTTAAACACGACGGATCGCTTTTGTGTTAGGACAGCTATCGGAAATACTAAGAGTGCGATCGTAAGAACGGCGGCAACTTGTTTTATTAGCTTCATTTGCACGAATCATATTGAAATTTATACCTGCAGTCCAACGTCGTGACCTCTTTGACGCATCGACGATGCAAAAACTAAAATCGTTTCAAACCTTTCTGGAGAATAATTTTGAGCGAAAAACAATTTGAAGGCCGTTCGGCTGTCGTCACAGGCGGCACACGCGGCATCGGCAAGGGAATCGTATCGGAACTCGCACGCCGCGGATGCAACGTTGCATTCAACTTTTCAAAAAGTGCAGAAGAAGCGGTTCGATTGAAAGCCGAGATCGAGGCGCTTGGGGTGAAAGCATATGCGGCGCAATGCGATGTTGCGAATACCGAGGCCGCGGCTGAATTTGTGAAAGCGGTTTCTGCAGAATTTGGCACCGTTGATTTTCTTGTCAACAACGCCGGCATAACGCGCGATCAGTTGATCCTGAGGATGAAAGAAGACGATTGGGACGCGGTGATCGACACGAACCTGAAGGGCGCCTGGAATTTTTCGAAGGCCGTGCTTCGGCCAATGATGAAAAACGAAAACGGCGGTTCGATCCTGAATATTTCGTCAATTTCCGGCGTGGTCGGCATGCTCGGGCAATCGAACTACTCAGCGTCGAAGGCTGGAATGATTGGCCTGACAAAATCGATCGCGAAGGAAATAGCGAGCCGGAACATCACGGTGAATGCACTCGCTCCGGGAATGATCGAGACGGAAATGACGACCGAAATGAATGCCGAATTCCGCGAAAAGATCCTTGCGTCGATACCACTCGCGCGGTTCGGCAGCGTACAGGAAGTTGCCGAAATTTCATGTTTCCTTCTTTCGGCTAGATACGTCACGGGCCAGGTCGTGCAGATCGACGGCGGGCTCGCAATGTGATGCCGCGAGTACGTGTCCACCAGCATGTAAATCCGCTTGCGCCGTATTTCCGGCAGGCGCCAAAACCTGTCGACGTCGGTTCGATCTTTGAAACGCCCGAGCGGCCGCTTCTTTTGGATATCGGCTCGGCGCGGGGAAGATTTCTTTTGCGAATGGCGGAACTGCAGCCGGAGTGGAATTTTCTCGGCGTTGAGATCCGTGAGCCGCTTGTCACCGAGGCGAATGAGATCGCAAACGAACAAAACCTGCACAACCTGCATTACGTATTTTGTAACGCGATGATCTGGCTCGATCGCCTTCTTGCTGAAATTCCGCAGGGCACATTGCAAATCGTCACGATCCAGTTTCCCGATCCATGGTTCAAGAAAAAACATGCGAAACGTCGGATGGTCAACGAGGAAATGGTCGAGACGATCTCTCAGCATCTGGCGCCGAATGGGAAGGTATTTGTACAGACCGATATCGAATTTTTGGCAGTAGAGATCTTCGATCTGTTTCGAAAAAACGGAGGATTTGTCGAGACTTCCACAGACGTAAATCCCATGCCG
>JBJMGN010000318.1:0-5322 GCA_045807885.1 Pyrinomonadaceae bacterium
AGATCGGGTTTAGAACGTTCCCCGGGCGGGTAGTGACAGAGTTAACAAATGGTCAGACAAACTCTTCCAACGCATCTAAACCGAATTCCGCGTCGGCCGTGAAGTGAATCCGAAGCGCACGGCGTTTCCGATCTAATAGAACTTGAAAATCTCCGCGTGCCTGGGCCGTTTTGACCACGCCAAACGTGTATTTTTGATTGGGAATCGGCAGGTCGCGTGCATCGTCGGCAGTGATCTGCAAAAAGACCCCATTATTCGCACCGCCTTTATATGCCTGGCCTGTCGAATGCAGAAATCGGGGGCCAAATCCGAGACAAGTTGCAGCAAGATATTTTTCAAGGATTCGATTCCTTACACGCTGCAATATTGCCTCACTCTCAGAATCCATTTCGATGAATGCAAGCAAAGCGAAATAATCACCCTCATCGAGCGTCGCCAAATGAGCGGATAAAAAATCCGGAATCGCCGACTCATCAACCATTTCGCCTAAACGCGCTGCATGTTCATCGGAAGTGAAAAGTTGGACACCTTTCGCTTCGAAGAATGGCTTTTCAGGAGGCAAGGAGCCCGTTTCTTCGTATTCGTCGGTTATCTTTCGAGCTTCCACCTTCGCAGATTCCACGTCTGGCTGGTCGAACGGGTTTATCTTCATTATCGAACCTGCGACAGCTGTAGCAAATTCCCAGCGGAAAAATTCGGCGCCTAACTGGTATCGGTCATCGATGTTAATTTCTATGACCGGGTGACCGGCGGCAAAGAGTTCTCCGAGCGATCTCTCGTCTTCACTTCCGAGGAAGTTCAAATGCACGAAGATTCGATCTTCTCCATAGCTGACGGCGGGTTGGATCGGCTCGCGGTCAACGGGAATGATAGCCACGCCGTTTTTGCCGGTCGATTCGGCGATCAATTGTTCAAGCCAGGCTCCCAGATCATAGATCTCCGGCGAGGCGAAGATCGTGAGTTTGTCGCGACCGGCTCCATGACAGATACCGAGAATTGTACCGAGCAGTAAACCAGGATTCGATCGCGCTTCCTGAGATCGACATGCATTTGCCATTTCCGAACCGCACTTTAACAGCCTTTCAACATCAAGCCCCATCACGGCAGCAGCGGTCATTCCAAATGCGGAAAGGGCAGAAAAACGGCCACCGATCTCCGGCCTGCCGTAGACAATGTGACGAAATTTATCGGCGCGGGCCGCTGCTTCCATCTTCGATCCGGGGTCGGTAATCGCGATGAATTGCTTTCCGGCGTTTCCAGCTCCAACTGTTTTTTCAACTCGATCGAAAAAATATTGCTTAAAACAATTTGGCTCCAGCGTAGAGCCAGACTTACTCGCTACGATAAATAAAGTATTCGCAAGATCGACTTTCGATTCAACTTCACTCACTTGCGAAGGAACGGTCGAGTCCAAAATATGAAAATTAGCTTTACCGAATGTTAAAGCCAAGACCTCCGGGCACAGCGACGACCCGCCCATTCCCATCAGAACAGTGTCTATGAAGCCAGCCTTCTCAATGTCATTACAAATGTCGCGATATTTTTCGAGATCGGCTAATTCGTCGTCAGCAATCGTAAGCCAGCCAAGCCATTTCGATTCGTCCTGTCCGGTCCAAACGGTTGCGTCCGCGTCCCAGATTCTTTTGGCAACACTTCCGCTTTGCAAAGCAGTGAGCTTTGCGTTCAGGGCAACGTCCAATAGCTCAGGGAGAGAATAGGTCATCGAAGGCAGCATCAAATCATATTCGGCAAATCGTGTATCGGTGTCAAACGAGTTGCATAAATGTAAAACGTACCGTTAAAAATATTCTGATACTAGCGGTGTTAATTACCGGCGTTTGTATTTCTGCAAACGAATAAGGTTCGAAAGTTTGTTTTACCTGTGAGTGGATGAATTTTGATCGAGGTGGCGCGAAACCAAAACTATGAAGCATTTAATAATTTCGCGAGTTCACGCTTCAACAACTTTCCGGTCGGGCCTTTCGGAATATCGTCGACAAAATGGACTGTCTTCGGACATTTGTAGTCGGCGAGCTGCTGCCTGCAGAAATTGACGATCTCTTGCTCTGTAGCCGATGCATCCCTTTTTAGAACTATGAAGGCTGCGACCTCTTCACCATACAGAGTGTCGGGTATACCAATTACTGCGGCCGCTGCCACCGCCGGATGGGTGTATAGCAGATCATCTATCTCGCGCGGGTAAATATTTTCGCCGCCGCGGATGATCATGTCAGATTTGCGATCAGCAATGTAGAAATAACCGTCTTCATCGCGATAACCAATATCGCCCGTGTGAAACCAGCCGCTTTTAAAGGCATATTCAGTTGCTTCGGGATTTTTGAAATAGCCTTTGAAGATATTCGGGCCTCGGAGCACGATTTCCCCCAATTCGCCTGTCGGAACGTCCCGATCCTTTTCATCAACGACTTTCATCTCGTTTCCGATCGGCAAGCCGCAAGATCCCGGGCGGCGGTCTTTGTTTGGCGGGTTAAAGGTCGATCGACAAGTGGACTCACTCAAACCATAACCCTCGACGACCAGTACGCCAAACGTTTCTTCGAATGCGTGCAGAACCTCTGCCGGTACCGGAGCGGAACCGCACATTGCGAAGCGAAGCGAATCGCATTTCAGGTCATGGTTCGCTGGCCGCAGATCACCAGACTGTGTGATTTCGACTTTGGCCTTTGAACTTTGAAGCAGCATCGAAAGCATCGTAGCGACCGACCCGAAAGAAGTTATCTCGTATTTCTCGATCCAATCCCAAAATTTCGACGCAGAGAACTTAGGCGCCACGACCGTTGACCCCCCTGCATACAATGCCGTCATCGTCGTAACCGACACTGCATTCATATGAAAAAGCGGCATTACGGTAAGGAGGCGATCTTCGGACGCAAATCCCATCCATTCGGCGATCTGTTGGGCATTAGCGATCAAGTTTTCGTGCGTTAGCAGGCAGCCCTTTGGTTTGCCGGTGGTGCCAGAGGTGTAAATGATTACTGCCTCGCTATTCGAGTCGATGTGGGTTGCATCGAGGGTCGCTGGGAATGAATCCGCTATCGAAACGTCGTCAAAAACGACGTGTGCAGTCAAATCGGGAATACCGAGGTCGGACTGGTTCCTCAATGCGGAAACAAACGCTGATCCTGCCAGTATCAGCTTTGCTTCGGAGCTATTTACCGTCCATCGGATCTCTTCATTTTTCAAAAGAGAGTTTATCGGGCCAGCGACCGCGCCCAACTTCCAGCAAGCGAAATAGGCAAAAATGTATTCGGGCGAATTTGGAAGAAGAAGACTTACGAAATCGCCCTTTTTGATGCCGTGTTTGAGCAGCAGATTTGCTACGCGATTTACCGTCTTATCGAATTCGGCATAGGCCCATTCGCGACCGTCAGCCGCCGAAAAAAGAAACAACTTTTCCGGACTTTCGACAGCGCGTGTTTCAACCAATTCTCTGACGTTTCGAAAAGACATGACTCCCCAATATATGAAAGCGGCGGTATATAAAACAAACCTACCCAAACGGGTGTACCTATTTTCAATAGATTTGCCTAAGCTAGACCAAATTGCGGCTTAAGGCGCAACTTAATCGCATAGGAGAAGATCTAAAAATGCACACATTCATATTAACAGCCGTATTTTTGATGGCGGCGGCGATAGGCTTGGCTTGCCAGAAGGCTTCAAGTTCTTCAGTTCAATCAAGCGGCTCTGGCGACCAAAGTTCTACAAACGTGCCGGTGCGGGCGAAAGAAACAAGACCGGAACCTGCTGTAGCCCCCGCGGAGTCTGTTGTAAGTTCACTAACCACACCCAGCGAAGCATACAAAACTGCCTACGACCTTCGAAAGAAAAAAGACGTATCCGGCCTAAAGCAAGTCATGACCAAGGACATACTTGAATTCATGACGATGATGGGCGAAAGCGAGAAAAAATCGCTGGATGATGTGCTCAAAGAAATATGCGAAAAGCCGCAGGCCGACCGAGCGGAATCGCGGAATGAAAAGATAAAAGGCAATATCGCGCAGGTCGAATATCTAACGGAAACGGGTTCCTGGAAGACCATGGACTTCGAAAAGGTTGAAGGCAAATGGTTCCTATCTTTACCGTCATCTGAGAAATTAAACGGTCCAGAGGCCGATAAATAGGAACATTGTATTTTGAGTAAGAACGCTCGCCAGTCGTTGCTTTGTTTGCGATCGGCGGGCGTTTTAGCGCGCAGAATCGATTGCGTTTTCGATGGTTATTTCATATATTCAAACTCATTCTAAAATAAGAAGTTATGTCTGTTCATAAGAGTTTTATTAACGGGACGTGGATCGATTCCAAGTCGGGGAAGACTACGCCAAATGTAAATCCCGCAAATGTTACCGAAACGATCGGCACGATCGAATTAGCGTCACGTGAAGAGGCGAGAGCGGCAGTTGAAGCAGCTTATAACGCCTTTCGAGCTTGGAAAGCGACTCCGGCGCCCGCTCGGGGAAAGATAATTGCAAAAGCCGCTCGTTTAATGGAAGAACGAAAAAGCGAGCTTGCTGCCGCGATAACACGCGAAGAAGGAAAGACGATCGCCGAAGCACTCGGAGAATGTAACCGTGCAATTAATGTGGTCGAATTTTGCGCGGGAGAATCGCGCCGAATGACCGGCGAAACGATTCCTTCCGAACTACCTGCAAATTTCGCTTACACGATCAAGGAGCCGCACGGCGTCGTCGCGTGCATTACTCCTTGGAACTTTCCGGTCGCCATCCCGGCTTGGAAAATTGCCCCCGCATTAGTTGCCGGGAACACTGTTGTGTTCAAGCCCGCCACGCTCACTCCTCTAACGGCAAGCCTTTTAACCGAAATATTCAATGAAGCAGGCTTACCAGCTGGAGTATTGAATCTAGTTTTAGGTTCCGGCGGGGAAGCAGGGGACGAAATCGTAAGCCATCCAGCCGTTAAAGCGATCTCATTTACCGGGTCGACCGAGACCGGTTTGAAATTGTACGGACAAGTAGCTCCGCGCGGGACCAGGATGCAGGCGGAAATGGGCGGCAAGAATCCTGTCGTTGTGCTTGAAGACTGCGATATGGCGTTGGCAGTTGAATCGACAGCCCAAGGTGCGTTTGGTTCGACTGGCCAACGCTGTACTGCAACTTCGCGGGCCGTTGTGATCGATGCTGTCGCCGATGAGTTTGTGGAAAAGGTCGTTACGCGAGCGAAAAGTTTCAAACTCGGAGACGGCAGTGACCCGGCGAATGATATCGGGCCGTCTGTAGACGAGTCGCAATTCAAGACGGTTCTGAAATATATCGATATTGGCCGTGAAGACGGCGCTGAACTACT
>JBJMGN010000319.1:0-8686 GCA_045807885.1 Pyrinomonadaceae bacterium
CGCATTCATGCGAGAAAATGTCCCGCTTGTGACGTCGTGAAAACACAAAAGTCCGATCCTTTTTGCGAATCCTGTCTCGAGCGACTACCGACCGAACTGAAAGCCGGAGCTTGCAACCGAAGTTTATACATAGCAACCTACCACCAGGCCGTCGAATGGCTGCAGAAGAACGCCGTTAAAACGAAAAGTAAAAGCAATGCGTACTGACGACTCATACTGCCCGCTTTTTTATACGCGAGAACCCCGCGCCGAACATTAGTGGATCCAATTCCAATATTGTAGAAAGCTCACTGCTCGTCCCTCAATGCCTATTTGATAGTTGTATAAAAAAGGCGCTTAAGAAACGTACGAAGTCATACATTTTGGTTGGTGAAGCAACGGCTAATCTGACGTTACCTAGGGACTCCGAAGTTAGCTCCTTTCGGTTTCCAAGGTTGCCGTTTAGGCATTGTTGTTCAGACTGTACCTCCTCTACTGAAAAGGCGCTGCCAATGGCCTTGGCGGCGCCTTTGTTCAAAAATGTATGACCGGCTACGAATTGAATTTGGCTACAGAGAGCATTCTTATGAAGACGGACGAAATTTGTAGGTCTACGACCATGATTCTGAACTCGAAGACGTTTTCGTATTACCCGAAGGAGAATCGACGAATGTTAGACAACGAAGTGATTTATGATTGTACTGAGTTCGGTCGACCCACCGTTTGGCAGCTTGTCAACCGCCTACGTAAACAGTTCGAAGATCTTAGCGGTGATGAACTACGCTGTCGAATGATAGATGAGATTCGACAAATGGATATATCCGAGTCATTGCGTGCAGATCTTTTCTACAGCATCGAGTAAATGACGCCTACATTGCGAAGCAACTCTTAAATAAAAAAGGCAGGCGCGGGACCTGCCTTTTTTTCATCCATTACATAACTAGTTCATGGAATTTCCTTGCCGTTGTTGTAATTTGGAAACGGGCCATTCGCCGGCTTCTTCATCGGGTTTTTGCGTGCCTCGGCGAGTGTGACCTCGACGGCCTTTTCTAGTTGCGAATCGCGCCCTTGACGCCAGAGCTTCGGATCAAGGTCGACTTCCACATCAGGCGGTACACCTTTATTCTCGACATCCAACTCACCTTGCTTGTTTCGAAATGCCACGCGCGGTGCAGTGACCGTTCCACCGTCGATCAAAGTCGGGTAGCCGTAGATGCCCACGAGCCCGCCCCAGGTGCGTTTGCCGACAAGTTGACCGACCTTTGCCGCGCGGAACATCCATGGAAGTGCGTCGCCGCCCGAGCTGGAATACTCGTTGATCATCATCGTCTTCGGACCGTAGATCGAGCCGACCGGCGTGGTGAAGTCTTCGCCCTCGCGCGTCGACCAATAGTTCAGCAGCGGCTTCTGCATGTAGGAAATAAAATAGTCGGCCGCAGACCCGCCGCCGTTGAACCGTTCGTCGATCACGGCGCCTTCTTTGTCGATCTGCGCGAAATAGTAGCGGTTGAAGTTCGTGTAACCCGGTCCGCCCGTGTTCGGCAAATAGACGTAGGCGATCTTGCCGTCGCTAAGTTCGTAAACCTTTCGGCGATTGCCCTCGATCCATGCGAGGTTGCGAAGGCCGCCTTCGTTTGCGACCGGCACGACCGTGACCTGTCGCGAACCGGCACCGCTCGGATCGGAGCCGACCCGAATCATGACCTGACGCCCTGCGGTTTCCTGGAAATACGAGTATAGATTGTCGTTTGCCGTAAGATCGCGGCCATTTACCGCGAGCAGGTATTCGCCTTCACGGACGTCGACGCCAGGTTGGGTAAGCGGAGCATTAAGTCCCGGATTCCAGTTCTCGCCGTCGTAGATCTTCGCGAACCGGTATCGATTGTTCTCGATCTTGTAATCGGCACCTAGAAGCCCGACGGTGTACCTGGTTGGCTGTGGAATATCGCCGCCGCCTGCGTTATGGTGGCCGACGCTCATGTTTCCGAGCATTTCCTGGAACAGGTAGTTCAAGTCGTTGCGGCTTGAGACCGTTGTAAGATAGGGCTCGTACGCCTTTCGCGTCGCCGCGAGGTTCAGTCCGTGTAGCCCGGGATCATAAAAGAAATCGCGTTGGATGCGCCAGACCTCGTTGTAGATCTGTTTCCATTCGGCACGCGGGTCGACATAGACCTCCATATCGCCGACGTTGATCACGCCTTCACCGGGACGAAGCGGCGTGACGGTCGAAGCGATCGTGTAGCGTCCGCCTTGCTGGCCGAACATCATCTTTTCGCCGTTTGCCGAGACCTGGAACGAATTTACATTGTCGAGGACCTTATCAGCTTTTCGTTTATCGACGTCAAACTTATGAACTGCTGTCGCGCCCGGAGCCGGTGCCGTACCGGACGGCGGAATCGCTTCGAGCAGGTAAAAGTTGTTCGCCTTTCCGGCGACGACCCCGACATAATTTCTAACCGGCAGCGGCATCGTCACGATACGCTGGCCGATGCGGTCGAAGTCGATTGTGACGCTAACTGGCTCCGGTTTTCCCGGTGGTTTCGGCGTCGCGGCCGGATCAACGATCTTTTCTTCATCGCTTTCAGGTGTAAGCGGAGAAGGATCCGTCTTTTTCAACACAGCAGCATATACGCCGCGGCTCGTCTGGAACGGGAAGCTCGACATGTCGAGCCAGCCGGTGGTCGGCCCGGTGTCGGTACTGGCGGTGAAATATATGTATTTTCCGTTGCGGTCGAAAACGGCGTAGCGAGCATCGCTCAAACCGTCGGTCACCTGTGTCGCCTTTCCACTTTCAAGCGAATAAACAAATACAGTGCAAAGGCGATTGCGAAGCTGCTTGGTATAGACGATCCATTTGCTGTCCGGCGACCAGTCCGGATCCAGGACAGGAAACGGGTTGTCGTATGTGTTCGTATCGACCTTTGTCATCAGCCCTTTTTCGATGTCCAGGTACCAGATGTTCAGTCGCTTGTCCGTGAAAAGGATCTTCTTGCTGTCCGGGGAGAAAATCGGTGTGTAGAAATACGACGGCGATGAGCCAAGCGAGATCTTTTTCACTTCGCCCATACCGGTTTGGTCTCGAAGATGAAGCGCGTATTCGCCCGATTCGTCTGAAAAATAAGCGATCCAACGGCCGTCGGGCGACCACGCGGGATCACGTTCGGCAACACCGGGCGTGTTCGTCAGGTTCCGGGCATTTCCCTTTTCTGCCGGAACGCTCAGGATCTCTCCTCGAGCTTCAAATACCGCCCGCGCTCCGCCGGGTGATAAAGCACTTGCCTGAATACGATTAGCAACCTTTTCAAAACGAGGCCGAACTTCAGGAAGATCGCCATTCAAAGTTACGTCAACGCGGCTCGTTTTATTCGAATTGGTGTCATAGACCCAGAGCGCGCCGAACTGCTCGTAAACCAAACCACCAGGGCCCGCGGACATCGATTTGATATCCAAGCCGTTGTTCGCCACGGCTTCTGTCACTTTGCCGCCTTTGGTGTTGTAGGAATACAACGTTACGTTGCGGCCGTTTCGATCCGAAAGGAAAAAGATACGGTCATCTACCCATGCTGGTGTGTAATCGTTTGAATTTGGACGTGGTATTTCCTCGACGCTGGAGTCTGCGAGGTTTCCGATCCAGATCTTCGTCGTCCGGCCGCCGCGATATTTTTTCCACTGTGTGAAAGCAGGGCCTAACGGCATATATGCGATCTTCGAACCGTCCGGGGAATAAGACGCCCGGCCGCCCGACATTGGAAAAGGGAGTTCGTTTGGCATGCCGCCTGTAAGACCAACAGTGAACAGCTTCGCCACCGGCATCAGCGAACTCTGATTCGACTGAAAAAGGACCGATTTGCCGTCCGGTGTCCATCCGACAACACCATCGCCAGCCGGGTGATATGTCAACCGCCGCGGTTCACCGCCACCGGCCGGCATCACGTAAACGTCCACGTTACCGTCATATTCTCCCGAAAACGCTATCCAATTCCCGTCCGGCGAGTACATCGGGTTGGTCTCGCTTCCATTGCTGCTGGTAAGCCTAACAGCAGCGCCGCCTGCGCGTGGAACGGTCCAAAGATCGCCCGCAAACGAAAATGCAATGTTGGTGCGGTTCATAGTCGGCTGCCGAAACAGCATCGGGGTGCCATTTTGCGCAAAGGCCGACAAACAGAACGCAAGGGAAAGGACGATCACGGCAAGGGATCTCTTCATTACTATTTCTCCAGTTGTAAGTAAGGTGCGTTAGCGAATATGAATACGGTATGCGAGAAAGCTAAGTTTCGCAATATGAGGCTTAATTTTGCTGAATGCCAAGGTTTCGCATTCGCCGGTAGAGGTGGCTCCGGTCTACGCCCATGTCTTCGGCGGCCTTGCTTACGCTGCCGTCGAATTCCGCGAGTTTATGAATGATGAACTCACGTTGATACGCGTCCGTGGCGGCTTTGAAAGATGGAAATCGAAAACTGGAGGCGGGTTTTTCATCGGCGATCCCCAGGTCCGGCAGATCGTCCGCGCCGACTTTCTGTTTCGAATTCATAATGATCACGCGTTCGATCGTATTCTTAAGCTCGCGCACGTTGCCCGGCCAGAAGTGGCTTTGCAATTTTTCAACAGCGCCTTCGGAAAACTGTTTTCGCTTTTTTCCGTTATCGTTGGAAAAGCGATAGTTGAAATGTTCGATCAAAAGGGGCACGTCCTCGATACGCTCTCGAAGCGGCGGAACCTGGAAGGGGATCACATTCAACCGATAAAAAAGGTCATGCCGGAAATTGCCGTTTTCGATGAGGTCGCCGATCATTCGGTTCGTCGCTGAGATCACGCGGACGTCAACCTTGACGGGAGTGTTGCTACCAACCGGTTCAAATCGCTGTTCTTCCAGGACCCGCAGTACTTTGGCCTGCACACGCGGCGACATATCCCCGATCTCATCCAGAAAAAGCGTCGCTCCGTCTGCAATTTCAAATTTCCCTTTTTTCGCTGTGGTAGCGCCGGAAAACGCCCCCTTTGCGTGGCCAAACAATTCGGATTCGACAAGCTCTTCGGGGATTGCCGCCGAATTGATCTCTACGAAGGGCGCTCCGCGGCGTTTCGATTGAAGGTGGATCGCACGTGCAACAAGCTCTTTTCCAGTACCGCTCTCACCGGAGATCAAAACGCGGCCGTCTGATGGAGCGACGATCGAGATCTGTTTTCGAAGTGCTCGCATCGCGATCGATTCACCGATCATCATGTATTCTTCGGAAAGCTGCTGCTGAAGTTGGTCATTGGTACGCTCGAGATCGCGCTGTCGAATAGCGTTTTTGACCGTGACAAGCGTGCGTTCGATGCTAAGAGGTTTTTCGATAAAATCGAACGCGCCGAGTTTCGTGGACCTTACAGCAGTCTCAATATTTCCGTGGCCGGAGATCATCACGACCGGTGCTTCTTCATTCGAGTCGCGTAGCCGTTTCAGTGTTTCGAGCCCGTCGATTCCCTTTCCCAACCAGATGTCGAGCAATATGCAGGCGTAATTATTTGACTGAACGAGTTTCAGACACGTTTCACCAGTGGTTGCAGTTTCGATCGCAAAGCCTTCATCCTCAAGCACACCGCGAAGCGTGTCGCGAATGCCGGGTTCGTCGTCAACTATAAGGATCGAATTTTGCATCAAGTAACAGGGAGTTCGATCACGAATTTCGCGCCATTTGGTTGGTTGGGCACTGCCTTTATCTTGCCCGTGTGCTCCGTAATTATCCGTTGCACAATGGCCAGCCCGAGGCCAGTGCCGCGGCCTTTTGTAGAGAAATATGGTTGAAAAAGCTTGGGATATTCAGATGGTTCGATACCTTTGCCGTTATCGGACACTTCAATGACGATCAACCCCCGGGCAAGCTCATTTCTTGAAGAAATTGCGATTCGTTTTATTTGGTCTCCATTTGGCGCCTCGATCGCGTTATCGATCAGATTTACGATCGCACGTTTCAGCTGCTCGGCGTCTATCTTCGTTTCAGGCACGCTCGGGTCGATGCGGGTCTCGAGTTTCAAGTCGTTGTCTCGATCGATGTATAACAATACCGCTTGTTCGATCACGTCGTTCACACTACCAGAAGCCAGATCAACATTAGGCAGGCGCGCAAACTGCGAAAACTCGTCCACCATTGCCTTCAGGCTTTGTACTTCCCGAATGATCGTTTCCGTACCTTCGCGTATCACATTTGCAGTCATGTCTGATGAATACGAAGGCCGAACTTCGAATCCCGCCGCCTGCAGACCCGTCGCAATCGCTTCAGGTTCGGCGAGCGCACGTTTTTTTATACGCTCTGCCGAAAGCTGAATGGGCGTAAGCGGGTTTTTGATCTCATGTGCCATCCGACGAGCTACCTCACGCCATGCGGAAGCGCGCTGCGCGGCGATCAATTCACTTAGGTCTTCGATTACTAACACGACCCCACTCTTTTCAGGCAGCGCGGAGGCGGTCAATGCAGCAGTCATTCCCGCGCCTTCATTTTGTTCATCGATCTGCAGGGTTATTTGGTCAGAAGCATGACCAATTCGTCGTGCACGCGCGATGATCCTTTCTATGGGTTCACGATCTGATTCTGCTAACTGTATTTCGAAGTGCGAACCGATGAGTTCGTTTTCATCCAGCTTGAGCATCTTTATCGCGGCTGGATTTATCGTGCTGATGGCCCCCATCGGATCGACCGATACAACGCCCGTCGGAAGCGTGTATAGAACTGTCTCTATGTACCTTCGACGTTCCGCCAACTCGTCAGCATTATCTGCAAGCTTTGAGGACATTTGATTAAATGCATCAACCAGCGTATTTAGCTCGTCCTCCGCTACAGTTTCCACACGAAATCCTAGCTCACCTTTTGCGATGTGATTCGCACCCTCTGCGAGAGCCAGGATCGGTGTCGTCAGACCGCGAGCCACATAAAATGCCATCCATGAGGACGCAAAAATCAGGAGAAACGTAAGCACACCCAAAATCAATAAACCTAACTGACGAATCGTGCCCTGCTGCTGTTTTAATGACGAATATTCCTGAATCGAGCTTTCGATCAATTGCCCGACCGTCCCTGCATCCGCTTTGTCGACGGCAACCACCAAACGTTTTCCGTTCTTTATGGGAGCAGCAAAGGTATTGAATGGTGATTCGACGGTGTCGCTAACTGACGGCTTAATTGATGCCAACATTACGGACTCGTCTATCGGTACCTTTCCGAAAGCAGAAGCAACTAATTGATCGGAGCTATCGATGACAGCAACAAAAGCGAAAGCGCCGTCCTTCGCTATCTGCGAAAGCTTTGCCACGTCTTCGTTACCTTCGCCGATCGCCGTTGCAAGCATCCGTACTTCGGCGGCAGATCGTTCGGTGCGTTCCAGATCGGCCTGGTCACGGATCTCCCGCGCTTCTCGTGCGACCGTTTCCGGAATCTGCGTGAACCAGCGGTCAAGCGCACGGTTCATAAAAAGATATGAAAAAAATGCCATCGCAATGATAGGCAGGATCGTTATCGCGGTAAAAAACAATAGCAGTCTGGTCTTAAGCTTTGCGCCAAGCGTTAATGCCCGACGCTCGCGCACGAGCTTCAAGATGCTCCGAAGCAGAATGAAACCGAATACAATGAAAGCGAAAAAGTTAAGCGAGATAAGCGCATAAAGAAGAACAATATCCCCTTCCGTAACCTCAAAAAGAGTGCGCCAATAATTGCTCGATTGAAGAACAACAAGCGAAGTAAATAAAAACAACACGGCAAGGCCGAGGACCCATGGCATTTTTCTTGGTTTCGATCTCACTGCGTCCATTCGCGGCTATTCTAACATACGAAATTGCCCCGGAGGCCGATTGTCAGGCGTCAATTGTTTAGCTAAACTCGCATAACTCGATGAAAACACTTCACATATTCTTCGGTTCGGACGGCAAGCTGCGGAGCGGATGGCGCTTTGCGATCTTCTGTTTCCTGTACTTCGCCGCTAGCTATTTTCTATTTGAAGTCGGAACCGTAGCTGTTTTTTCGACTGCATACGGCAAATCAATTTCTGCTCTTACGTCATTTGTGATCAGTAGTCTGGTTGGCTTTATCCCGGCGATTTTAATTGGCTGGCTTTGCGGTAAGCTATTTGAGCATTTGCCCTTTCGCGCGCTCGGTGCGTGGTTTACCGAGGGCTGGCTGACTCATTTACTCTTTGGGATCTTCATTGGGATTTTAACTCTCGTGATCGCGGTCGCTATAGGGGCGAACTTCGGAAATCTTGACTTTTCGATAAACGCGACCGATTCCGCTGCCATTGCTCAAACGCTCTTGGCATCGCTTTTGGTTTTCGGCCTTGGTGCGGCATTTGAGGAGGCGTTGTTTCGAGGTTACGTGCTCCAAACTTTTGTGAGGGCAGGGCTGGCTTGGCCGGCAATAATCTTGACTTCAATATTCTTCGGAGTCGTGCATCTGAATAATCCAAACGCCGGTTATCTTTCTTCGATCAACACTGCGCTTGCCGGGATTTGGTTCGGAGTTGCGTATTTGAAAACGCGCGATCTGTGGTTCGTTTGGGGCCTGCATCTTATGTGGAACTGGACGCAAGGCGCGATCTTCGGTATTGAGGTAAGCGGGTTAACCGACATCGTTCATTCACCGCTGCTCAAAGAAACCGATCACGGCCCTGCATGGCTGACCGGTGAGAGCTATGGCATCGAGGCGAGCGTTGCTTGCACGATCGCTCTGATCGTTTC
>JBJMGN010000320.1:0-3314 GCA_045807885.1 Pyrinomonadaceae bacterium
AAAGGTGTCTCGCTTACCCTGATCGCCGTCGGAGGCCTCGCCGTAAATATCTTCGCGGCGTTTTTGCTTCACACCGAACATAAACACGAACTGAAACTTCGCGGCGCGTGGCTGCATGTTATGGGCGATATTCTTGGCTCCGTAGCCGCGATTACTGCCGGCGTGCTGATCGTGGGCCTTGGATGGCTTTGGGCAGACGCCGCAGGAAGTATCCTGATCAGCTTAATAATTATCTTCGGATCGTGGCGGCTGATCTCCGATTCGGTGAACGTACTTCTAGAAGGAACCCCGTCGCATATCCATCTCTCGGCAGTGGAAGCCGCGATAGTCGAAACCAATGGAGTCGATGGTGTCCACGACCTGCACGTCTGGACCATCTCGTCCGGGATGGACGCGCTGTCGGCGCATATCACGCATAGCCGACAGGTCGAGCACTCCGAGCTGTTAGCAGCTGTCCGCGACAAACTGCATTCCCAATTCGGCATAGACCATCTCACCATTCAAATGGAAACCCTCGAACGCGAAGCCGAAGCCGTTTACATCTGCGAAACCGGAACCAAATGCTTTGAGCCGGCAAAACGCACTGCACATGAAACCCACGCCAGGTGAGAACAGATGTAAAGCGATTTCGTGTTATAACCGGCTATTCGTTGTTTAAATTCGGCGGTCGTTTCGTAATAATGTCTCATACGACCAGGGTTGGCGGGATTTGAACTTACTCCGGGCGGCAAACGATTTAACAGGCCTAAACATCAAAGAAAGGCACGCGATTTTCCAGGGAATTCAAGGAATGAAGACATTTTTGACTAGTTTTTTCGCCGCCATGATGTTGATGGCAGCAGTTGTTTCCGCCGGGGCGCAGCAGGTAAAGCGTTCGCCATTCGACGTTTCCAGCTATCTTATCGATGCTCAGCTAAATCCGGTCGAAAATAAGTTGACCGCCACGGCCGATGTGACTTTCGTACCGGGCGAAGACACGCGTTCGGTCACATTCGAATTGAACGGTTCGCTCAAGGTAGATTCGGTTTCGCGCATAGATAAAGCCTTCTCGCCATCGGTTTCAACGCCTGCGGCGAAAGCAAAGGTGCCTGCTGCAACTGTATCCGCTGCGGTTAAGCCGCTTGATGTTACCTTCGTTCAGGACCAGGTCGGGGTTTCTGATCTTGGCCCAAGCGTTCGCGTCGATCTCGGCGACACAATAGCCAAGGACAAACCCGTTACGCTTCGTTTCAAATATTCAGGTGCATTAAACACCCCGAGCGGGGGTCCGCTGCTCAATAAGAGGCTTGCATTCATCGGCGCAGACCAGGGTTATCTGATGTATGCTGCGCGATGGTTTCCGTTCCATAATTACGCTGCCGACCTTGCGACCTCGGACATCACTTTGTCGCTGCCATCGGGAATGCAGATGATCGGCTACAGCGATTCGCCGGCCGTATCGACAGGCGGTAAATATCATTTCGTTCAGTCAAAACCGGGCCTCGTCGGCAACTTCGCATATAGCAAATATCTTGTAAAAAATCTCAAGTTCGGCGAATACTCGTTAAATTTTTATACCCGGCCGGGCTTCGATTCGAACGTTCAGTCGTTTGGTGAAACGATTGGCCGGGCTTTGGAATTCTACTCGAAATCTTTCGGCACGCCGTCGATGGGCAAGGTTCTGAACGTTGCGCAGATCGACGACGAAAGCCTCGATTACTATTCGGCGAACGGAATACTTTTTATTTCGAGCCGTCAGTTCGAACAGCCGCGTGAAGCGACTATCGAACGGCTTCAACGCGAAGCGGCGTATCAATGGTGGGGCCTGACCGTTGGTTTGAAATCGTTCGACGACGTTTGGCTTTCGCAGGGCCTGGCGGAATACAGCGCATTTACGCTTCGTGAATCGTTGTTGACCGGAGCCAAGCTTGACTTCACACGACGCGAACTTCTTGAAAAGGCGCTCACTTTCGAACAAACAGCTTCACTTCTGCGTGCTCCGGCGAATCTGGACGACCAGTCGATCGCCTACCAGTACATAATGTTCGGTAAAGGTGCAGCGGTTTTCCGTCTTCTGCGTGAGACCATCGGCGCGTCTAATTTCACTCAGCTTTTGCGCCTTTTCCTCAACGAATTTCGCGATAGGAATGCCTCGATCGACGATTTTGAAAAGCTGACCAATAAGGTCGCCGGCCAGAACATGCGCTACTTTTTCGCACGCTGGGTTGAAAGTACGGGCGTGCCCGAATTCTCCGCCGATTACCAGATCATCCGAACGCGGGCCGGTAAATTTATCGCTCGCGGAACCGTTAAGCAAAACTACGACAACCTGAAACTTCCGCTCGATGTAATGCTGCGGTCAGAGGGCGAGGGCGGTTCGAAGACCGTCACGGTCCAGATGCAGGACGCAACCGCCGACTTCAATATCGAAGCGGACGGTAAACCGCTTGCTGTGGTCATCGACCCGGGCTACAAGGTGCTTCGCATCTCGCCCGACCTTCGTGTTTCATCGATCGCCCGCCGCGGTATCGAGCAAATGAAGGAAGGTAACTTCGCCGACGCTCAGACGCAGTTTGAAGCCGCGTTAAAGCTCGACCGGTCGAATTCGTGGATCTATTACCATCTTGGCCTGCTCTTCCTCGAGCAGCGGAATTATGACCTCGCGATCGACAACTTCAAGGCCGCTCTGGGCGGCAATATCAACCCGGCATGGCTGCAGGTTTGGGCAAATATCAAGATGGGCAACGCCTACGACGCCAAGGGCGACCGTACACGTGCCATCGCGATGTATAAGCGTGCCGAGGCGCTCGGCGACAACTACGACAACGCCCAGGACGCTATAAAGAAGTATCAAGCTACGCCATTCGACCCCAAGGAAAAAGACGCGACCGCAGTTAAATAGCGGTCATTTCAACCGAAAAGGGGCGGGTCCATCTGGATCCGCCTTTTTCGCGCATCGCCTACCTTGTTGACCGTAATTGCGAAACCGACAGATCAAATCAAATCATCTAAACCTAGTGTTTACAACAGTTTGCAAGCGAATATTGTCCCATTTTGTGCTCGCGCGCAGAATGGAACGATTTTTCTCCGTAAACCTAATTGATAGAATCTTTTAGGCCGTCCCATTTGTCGGAAAAAGTGGAACGCTGTCGCGTTGGTCAATATGCGAAAAAATGGCGGGCCCGATTGGACCCGCCGTATGCTTACCCATTGTTCCCCCTTGTTTAGAAGTTGAACCGGAAGCCAAATTGTATCTGCCGGTTCGAGCCCAAACCGACCGTTCTGCCAACGGTCGCACGCAGCAGCCCGAAGGTCGACCCGGCCGCTCCCTGCGT
>JBJMGN010000321.1:0-5331 GCA_045807885.1 Pyrinomonadaceae bacterium
CGCCCGCCGCAAACAAGCCGGGAATATTCGTGCGTTGCTCGAAATCGACCCATAGGCCACCCATCGAATAATGGACGCCGGGAAATATCCGCATCGGGACGTATCGCGGGTCGTCGCCGACGAACATTTCGTAGATCTCAAGGATCGCGCCGAGCCGCTCCGTTAACGTTTCCGCCGGGATGTGCGTGAGATCCAAATAAACCTGATTTTCGCCGGCGACGCCATGCCCTTCAAGACAGACCTGGAATATTTCGCGTGTCGCGATGTCTCTTGGGACCAAATTTCCGTACGCAGGATATTTTTCTTCAAGGAAATACCATCGCTCGTTTTCGGGAATGTCCAGTGGCCTTCTCGCATCTCCGTCCGCTTTCGGCACCCAAACACGTCCGCCTTCGCCGCGGGCCGATTCACTCATCAGCCGAAGTTTATCTTCGCCGGGGATCGAGGTCGGATGCACCTGAATGAATTCGCCATTAGCGTATCGCGCCCCTTGTTGATAGCAGGCGGAGACCGCGCTCCCTGTGCATGTCATCGAATTTGTCGATTTGCCGAATATCAATCCCGGACCGCCGGTCGCCATGATCACGGCATCGGCCTTGAATGACTTCAGCTCCAGTGACTGCAGGTCCATCGCTATCAAGCCGCGGCAAACTTGATGGTCATCTAAGACAAGCGAAAGCATTTCCCAGCCCTCGTACTTGTTCACCTTCCCCGCAACTTCCCACTTACGGACTTGCTCATCCAACGCGTAAAGAAGCTGCTGCCCGGTTGATGCTCCAGCGAACGCAGTTCGATGATGCAGCGTCCCGCCAAACCGTCGAAAATCCAGCAGGCCTTCCCGCGTACGCGAGAACGGCACGCCCATTCGGTCGAACAGGTAAATTATCTCCGGCGCCATGTCGGTCATCCGTTTGACCGGTGGCTGGTTCGCGAGAAAATCACCGCCATAAACGGTATCGTCAAGGTGCTTCGCCGGTGAATCGCCTTCACCCTTTGTATTTACAGCACCGTTGATTCCGCCTTGCGCGCATACGGAGTGCGACCGCTTTACCGGAACGACCGATATCAGATCGACCTCATGCCCCGCTTCCGCGATCTTCATCGCCGCAGCCAGGCCCGCAAGTCCGCCGCCGACGATCGCAATTCTTAAACCCTTAGCCATATCTCGTAACTAAACTTTCTTCGCGGGCGGCGGTGTTGACAGCCTCGGTTCTTCGCACAGACCCTGCGGCAATAGTCCGCACGGACGAATAAACGCGACCGCCGCATTGATGCCGATCAGCGAAAGAAAAACAGCTAAACCGAGCGAAGCTTTCAGCAAAACGCCCTGCGCCTTTTCACCGATAACGATGCCCCAATCCACTGCAAATAAAAAGAAGCCGTAGGCGAGATGCCACGCCGTCGCGATTACACCGAGAAAATAAAGTGCCAAAACCCACCAGACCTGAAACTCGTTCGAAACTATCGAATATGCCTGATCGGCATTTCCTGCAACCGGTGTCATGTTTAATCCCGGGATCAGCCCGAACCGGAAATTCAGAATATGAAACAAAAGGAATACAAACAGGAAGATTCCTGTGACACGCTGAAACACATAGAACCAGTTTCGTGCGTAGCCGTAATTCAGGACGTTCGGCTTTGCCTCGCCCGAGATCAGAATGCCGTAGATCGAATGAAATAATAATGGTAAAAAGATCCCGAATATCTCAATAAATAAGAGATATGCCATGTTATGGATGTCCTGAACATGGTCGTTAAAGATCTTGGGGCCGTTTAGGGCGGTCGAGTTCGTGTACATGTGCACGAAAAAGAAAAGCCCGAGCGGCACGATACCGGTCAATTGGTGGAGTTTTCGCAGCAGGAAGGTTTTGCTGAAATTTATTGCCATAGTTGGTCAGATTCGACATACCGCGTCGCAGTATCTGCAAAAGCTGTCAGTCGATCTGATGAACCACACTTATATTCTAGCGTTTAATACTTGTCGGTTAAAATGCGCCGTTCGCGAAGCCTTAAGTCGTACAGCTAAAAAAGTTCCGCGAATTCGGGAAAAACCGCTAGAATAGGTGTCAACCCAAGCCTTTGTATGGAAGACGGAGCCGCGAAACCATATCATCTAAGTTTCGAGCAGCGACCTGAATATTTATACGCGTTCGTCGACGGAGAACGCGACAGCTACCTCATCTCACACGCATACTGGATCGAGGTGGCGGAGGAATGCGAAAAACGGCAGACAAAACGTGTCCTCGTCGACGAAAACATTTCGGAGGCAGTATCGGTAACCGAGATGTATCAGATCGCATCTGAAATACCCGACATGTTCGCGGGTATAGCAATAGCGTTTGTTGACCGTTACGCCGACCAGGCCGAGATCAATGAATTCGGTGAAATGGTGGCGCAAAATCGTGGCGTCGTCGGCAGATTCTTTAAGAATGTCGAATCCGCCGAAAAATGGCTTCTTGAGCAGAAATAAAGAATATTAGAGGAAACCGCTATGAATGACGCCAATGCCCAACCAGCGTACAGGATCGTTTTCGAAGAATATCCGAATTATCTTTACGCGCTCGTCCACGGTGAAAAATACGGTTATGGCGTGCTTGCCGGTTTCCTCCGCGAGATCGCAGTGGAGTGTAGGAAACGCGGTTTCGAGCAGGTATGCATTGAGGAAAACATTTCGGCTACTGCTTCAGAAGAAGATGTCGTGCGAATTGCCTCGGAACTTCCCGACCTCGGCTTTCGCGATATCCGCATGGCTTATATCGACCGTTTTCAGGATGAACAAAAAGAAATGAACGAGATGGGCCAGGGCGTAGCTGTCGAGCAGGGTATGGAAGTTCAGATATTCAACAACCAGATGGAAGCCGAGCGATGGCTTGCCAAACGCGGGTCGGCGTCGGTGTAATTATTTATCGACAGCAAGATAGGTTAGTGGTGAGGTTGGCGCGACCCCATTTAATGCGTTCTTCAGCATCGGAACTATTCCTTCGGTTTCCATGTACTCCCGGCCCAGCAGGCGGCGAAAACGCTTTTCCTTCGTTTCACCGGTCAACTCGTTATACATTCCCTTGAAAAATGCTTTCACGATCTCTGGCGCGAATTGCTTTCCGGAATTTCGCTGAAGGTCTTCAAAAACTTCGTTCGCCGGCCGCCGCCGTTTGTACGGACGGTCGGTGGTCATCGCGTCGAACGAATCCGCAAGGTTAACTATTTTCGCGATATACGGGATCTCCCGGTCGTACAAACCGTCGGGATATCCCCGCCCATCAAGCCTTTCGTGATGATATTTTGCTGCTAGTGGGACATCGGCATATGGGTGGCTGATCGGCATAAGGATCTCGTATCCAACGCCGGGATGCTTGTTCAACTCCGACGATTCCTTCGCGTTTATACGATACGGCGCATTTATTATCTTTCGTTCGACCGTGATCTTTCCGATGTCGTGAAGATAACCGGCGACTGCCGCTCCTTCAACTTCCTGTTCGTTCCATCCGAGCTCGGCGGCAATTATCTCTGAGTACTTGCCGACGCGTACCGAATGCCCTTCCGTATACTTGTCCTTGCGGTCGATAGCCGCAGCGAATGCCTTTACTGTGTCGTTATAGGTCATTCGCAGATTGTCGTATAGCTTTCGATTCTCTTCGGCTCGCCGCTCAAGCTCGGCCATCATATTTCGCTGCATTATCGCTACGCCAACATGGCGCGCCATTGCGCAAATTATCTCTCGATCGTAGGTTGTGTACGATTCACCCGTTGCCTTTCGTCCCAGAAAAACCGAGCCTACGGTTTCACCATGAATAACGAGGGGTACAAAGAGTTCGATCGCCGACTGCTCGAAGCTCTGGTCATAAACCTGAAAGAACGGGAGCACTTTCGCCTGCGACACCTCGATCGGGTACAGGCCGTTTGCGAGGAATTGACGTTCGTCTTCCTGACAAAGCGAAAGCGTAAGCGGAAAATCCTCCCGGATGCCGCGCATGGCCAACATACTCAGCTCGTGGCCGAATGGCGAATATCGTGCGACGCCTCCGCGCATGATCGCCAGGCTTCCAAGCAGCAGATGAAGCGACGTACGCATCGTCTCGTTGAAGCTCTGCTTGTTAGAAACTTCTTCGCCGAGCTCGGCAAGCGCACCAAACGTGTGGATGAGCCGGTTTCGCTCATCGGCCATCCGTTTAACATCTGCAATCTTAAAATCCTGAATTCTCAAAATCGTGAATAGGACGTTGTTAAATGTTGATCGTTACATGCCTGCTGACACCAAGCATATCGAAAAGGTCAATTGTATCCTGTTTAACATCGGCGAACACGACCTTTGTGCCGAGAGTCTTGGCTGAATCTATGATGCCTAACAGAATTGACACGCCTACACTGTTTACAAGCTCAGTCTGTGAAAAATTGAGCACCAGCTCGTCACAGCCTTCCTGGAGTTTGACCTTGCATTCACGTTCAATAGCCTCACCCGTGGCTTTATTAAAGTAATTGCTTGCATTTACGACAGCCTGCTTCGACACAGCACAAGTGGTCACGTTTCCCGCTTCCGTGTTCATAATTCACTTTGGATCGTTATTTTACAGCGATAATTAAGGAATTTACTCGACGTTATGTTTAACACATCAACACTGCGAAAACAACAATAATTTGCGAACGCGCCCACCTACGTGGCTGATACGTTGCACGAATAATACTATTTACAATCAGTGCAATTCGTGATACATTGTCGCACCGGGCAAACTGAGCCCGCTCGATCTTTGACAATGTAACCTCCGAGCGTCAGACCGCTGGCTGTTAGGAAGAGACAGAATGCTGAAGCCAGCAGCACGCAAGAAAAAATGCGTGGGACAGTGGGACAGCATCTCTGTAACACACGTGTGGCGCATTTTTTCGAAAAAATGCGAATTCCGTCACCAAAAGCGCTGTAAATGATGCAAACAAGCGGTTTATTTGTCCCGCAAGTGAGCGGGACAAGCCCGGGACAGAGGCAGGACAAGCGTGGGACAGAGGCGGGACAAAAAGCTACGTGGGACAGATTTGAGACGACCAGCGAAAATTTATTTTTTCGCTTTGTCTAACTGCTTTATAAGGCGAGTGGCGTGGTTTCGGGCAATGAGCGGAAGCCGCTCGTCGTCTGTGAGTTCGCGAAGCAGCGGCAGCATTTGTTCAGGATCGGAGATCTCGCCGCGTTTGATGTAAGCTTCGAGCACCTCCATTTGTTTTGGCCCGTCGAGTGGCTGGTTTTCGCGAGCCAGGGTCATGTCAAATATCCAGATCGCCTGATTCGAAAGCTTTCGGTACTCATCTACGAGCACTTTCGCGTTCTTGTTGGTCGTGTAGTTA
>JBJMGN010000322.1:0-4043 GCA_045807885.1 Pyrinomonadaceae bacterium
CAACGATCAGCACCAGTTGACGGGAATTCTTGGTATAGGCTTTCGAACTCGATGTCGAATCAGGGTCTGGGTGGATCTTCGTCCGTACATCGTCTTCGGAGAATTCATGGAGCACGGCCGTCGGCATCTCCTTTGCACTCGACGGCCCTTCCAGCAGCGCACTGCCGTCATCGAGACAGTAAAGCAAACTGTCGTCGAAATAATCTCGCCTGCATTCCGGGCAGCGTTTCATCTTTTGTGAACGATCAATCCGGTGGCAATCCGATGTTTTTCAACAACTCGTGAAACTGCGGGTCGTTGCGAAACCTGGCCCAACGCGGATCGATCTTCAGGAATTGCATTTGAAACGAACGCCCTAATTATAAAGTCAAACAAGTTTTCGTGCGAGTATTTTCAGCCGACGTTTCCGAAGGCTAACCCCGACGTCCCGCCATTCACGTCTTTCGTAACATGAAGGCTTTCAGTCATCGAATCCACAAAGATCGTGCGTATGGGGCTCCGGAGCTTGAACGTAATCGCAATTGCGCGTACTTTGTAATTTCTCACGCACCAAAACAAACCAAGGGATACGGGAACGTCAGTCATGAACCTCCCTTATTTATGGCAAATGTTGCGTACTCGGTCTGGATCACAGAAGACCTTGAGACCCGCGTTGATCCGCCCAACGCTTACAGAAAAGCGATCGCGATCGCAAAACTTGCAGCTCGCGAGCATAAGAAGCAAGTCCGCATAACTGTTTCAGACAGCGACACTAAAGAGCCACTCGATCGGTATTTGACCGTAGAACCAGACGGCACAGTAACAGAGCATAATTGAAACCGGCAGACGTTCCCATATCTGCCGGTCCAACTATCCAAAAAAAACGATCCAGTCAGGAGGTTTGGGCCGAAGCTTTGGTGCCTGCCGAGGCCAAATACCTCGATGAATTTATGCTCAACATCAATTGGGAAGAAGTGAACCGGCGCTTCGAGGCACTTAAATAGGGGTCGGTTATTGGATCACAACCGAAATTTGGAAACTATCTGGAATTCGAGTTATTATTTAAGTAGACACATAAACGCGGAAACGTGCCGGATAGCCCACTTTGCACCACCAATACCTGAAACGTTTTCCGCTCTAAGTTGGTCGATTCCTACTCGGTTGAAAATTACAAATTGTTATGTCGGTCGGACGGGACTCCGCCGGCGTAGGGGCGTTGGTGTAAGTTTCCTTCGTGAAGCCTTCCGCTAACGCCTTTTCATTTCTCGATACACGACCCTTGCCTAGTGGACAGGAGGATATTACGCGCGAAAAATATTGTCTGCAAAGTTATTTACATAACCGAGGTGATTTTTTAACCCGGAGTTTTTCGGTTTGGCGAAAAGATGATAGATTCTCTTTCGCCGGTTAACCCTTGAAGCGTGACTGGCGCCGGGCGTTGAGAAGGTTCTTGGTAAAACAATTCCGCTTGACGCCTTTTCTGCGCCAATTATTCGACGTTTCTAAATGGTGGTAAATTAAATCGTGCCGGTCTTCGACTCTTTGCGATCCGGCACCGGGGCGTTGATCGGGATGTACTAGGACAGGAACCGTTCAGCGCCTTTTCTGCGCCGATCGTCTAACCGGGACTCTGCAATAAAATGAAAAAGGCCGGAAGCAGATTTGGATCTCTACCAGCCCTTTACCAAAGGAGAGCTGCATGGTTCGAGGTTCACGCAGCTCGGAAAATCTATCACGCCTCTCTCACCTTCGCAACTCATGTCACATTTGTGCAATCGATCAAAAAAGAATTGTGTCGAACGCCGGTTCAACTCACCTTTTTGATTTTTAGAGTGGTGATCGGGTCGGGCCCGTCGATCTGGTAGGATGCGGAACGGTTGCGTTTCACGTGGCCGGAACGCTTTCGGTTATTCTCTCTGACCGCGACCATGTGTGTCGCACAAAAAGACGAGCTCGCACGCCAGACCGGCGTGGGGCATTTAATTCATAAGCCCTTTTCCTTTTGACGCAGCTGCCACAAACGCTGCCTACTGAGGGGTTTTCCATCCATCGCTTCAATAATGCCATCAACTTCCGCGTTGTCAAACGACACGATCATCAAGCTTCTGACACGGCGTCTTTGGACCGGGCGAGCTGCTCTAATTTTTGCGCGATCTTTTCCGAGTTTTTCGGGTCGCCATGGAGTTCGGCAAAAGGGCCATCGGCCGACTCGGGATCAATGCGAATAAAATAAGTTCCGTCATCGAGAGATTCCACAACCGACCTGATCTCTTCCAATGTAAGCTGCGAATCGATTCGCAGGTGGTAATTTCTGTGAGTTTGCATATCCTGATTCTCTCACGCCGGACTCAAAAAGCTCACCTGCCGCAAAGCAAACTGGATTTAATATCGCAATCAGAAATCCTTTTTTTCTCAATGTCTTACAGAGTACAAATTACCCTTTTCGAAAGAGTAAATTTACAAACATACCCGGAACTGTTGGACTTAGGGCATTTTCCCGGATTCCGACCTGGAAAGACTCGTGCCTATGTCAGGTTGCATTAGAATGACGTTCTCGGGGAACGTGGATCCTGGTGTTAGGAGCGTTTCATAACGCCGCGGACACCTTGTCGAAAAAGACTTTTAGACGATCGGTTTTTACCTAGAGGGCCGATCACAATGAGGTACAATTATGCAAAAGACATCTCGCTATTTATTCGCAGCAACGATCGTGCTCGCGCTGCTGGCGATGGCTCACGATTCGATCGGTCAACGAAAATTCCGGGGAAGGGGCGATTCAAAATTTAGCGCCAGTTTGGACACAAAAGGACGCACCGCCCTTTGCCATGCTACAAGCTCGGCGACGAACCCCTATAACTACCTGGTTTTGCCGGACGAACCGCTGTCGGCTCACTTTGATGAACACGGAACACCCCGAGCGGGACATGAACAGGATTTCTTCCCAGTCGATAACGATTGTGACAGGAGCAACGATAATGGGGGCAATGACCCAGGCGGTACCCCGACATCGGTTCCTGAACCAATTACGATGCTTTTATTCGGAACCGGCCTGGCTGGTATCGGATACGCGTCACGACGTTATTTCAGGAAATCAGACGAAAATAACGACGACTAACTAAAAACAAGTCCATCGGACCCGGGGGTGTTCTTAATCGTGCATGTTAAGAGTGCCTCATGTGGTAACTTCCGCCAATGCCCGCTAACGCGGGCATTTGCTTTTTCAGGAATACGTTCTCCACGGCTGTAACTTTTGACAGTTATAGCCGATTCCCTTCTCTGCAAAAATTAAGCGTCCCACATCCCGCGCAATAGGAGACAGAGAAGCGTCGTGAATAGGTATTCCTTTGTTGTGTATGCATTTAGCATCGCAACGCTAATGTTAATTCTAGGTTCGAGGACGCTGGCATTAACGCCAGTTATCGAGCCGTCTGCCGTGGTCTCACCGTCGCCAATTCCCTCACCGACACCCGACCCCAGCGATCCGCCGGCACAGGCACAGCAAAAGAAGGAAAAGCGCGGCAGTTGGATCCTCGCGCCCATTCCAATATTCAGCCCGGCAATCGGCGCGGGAATCATTCCCGTCGTTGGATATATCTTCAAGATCAATGAGAAGGACAAGGAGTCGCCTCCTTCGACAGTTGCGTTTGTCGGCGGGATCACGAATAACGGCTCGCGGTTCGGGGCGATCGGCGGCAGGCTTTATTTCAATGAGAACAAGTACGAAGCGTCTTTTGCCGTCATGAGAATGCGCATTGTCGCCGATTTCTACGGGATCAGCCGACTTCCCGGGCAGGATTCGGTTTTTATTCCACTCAAAACTGAAGGCAATGTGTATTTTGGTGAATTCCTTCGAAATGTTGGAAAAGACATTTTTATTGGAGCTCGTTACCAATACAGGCGACTCGATTTCAGTATCGATGGTGAACGGCCGAAGGGCGGTTTCGAGATCCCAAAGCTCGACCTGGAATCAACGAGCGCCGCCCTCGGAATAAAAATAAAACGAGACAAACGGGACAGCACTTTCTATCCGACCAGAGGCTCGCTTTTCGAAACCAAAGCTGACT
>JBJMGN010000323.1:0-3180 GCA_045807885.1 Pyrinomonadaceae bacterium
CAGTTGCCTGCCTGTTTCCTTCAGATCACGCGGTTCGGGTTCTTTGCGCATCTCGGCTGGCAGGGCAATGACCTTCAAATCGGTGAGTCTTGAGAGGCCCGCGACCAAGGCATCGGTGACGCCATTTACAAAATACTCCTCGGCCGGGTCGCTCGAGACATTCTCTAACGGAACGACCGTCATCGACCTGATCTCAACCCGGTCAGAAGCCGAAAACCTTCCACGAAACGCAAATAACGCGGATAGCAAAACCACCAGAGCAATTCCCGCAATCGCCAGTGAACGAAACCTATTTCTGGCCGGCGGCGGAGATGCGGACAGTACCTCAGTCGAAGATCGCAGATTGTCATTAGGTATTGCGAAGATCGTGTCAGCACCGGTTTCTCTCACCTCACCGACAAATCGATACCCTCGTTTCGGCACCGTTTGAATGAATTTCGGATTCTTTGAATCTTCGTCGAGAGCTTGGCGGATGGACCAAATCGCTTTCGAAACAGCATTCTCCTCGACAAAAGCATCCGCCCATACGGAATCCATCAATTCGGCCTTTCGGACGAGCGTCCCCCGCCGCTCTATAAGGAAAAACAGCGTCTCAAAGACCTTCGGCACCATCGGGATCGAGTCGCCATTGCGCAAAAGCAACCCCTCGCTAGGTATCAGGCAAAAATCCCCAAATTCGTAACGCTTTTCTCCATTAGGACTCGGCATTTTTGCTCTCAAGAATGATTTCTGGAAAAGAATCGGAAAACTTTTGAACGACTTTTGCCGCCGATATAGCGATTATCCAGTCTCGGATCTAAATACCCCCGAGCTGCCTGGCTGAATCCGGTCAATACCGATGGATTCTAGTCTCGTTCCGGGTGAATTACAAAGTTTTATACGTGTTTTCCGGCCAGGCGAACATTTGGAGAAATAAATAAGGAGACGACTATGAATACAAGAACAAAACTTAGGACAACCGCGGGCGCGACCCTTTTGGCATTTCTTTTACTAATGACGACTGTTTTCATCGCAGCCCGCCCTACCGAGGCTTCGCCGGCGACTGACCCGCCGGACCAAGTGTTGGAATGGAATCAGATTTTTATCGATACTCTTATCGCAACGAACACGGCTAACTCGTCGAGTCAGCGGCTCGGGGCGATAGTGCAGTCTGCTGTTTTTGACGCCTATAATGGTATCGAGCGCCGCTACACTCCGATATATGTAAATACCGAAGCACCGCGGGGAGCATCCCGGCGAGCAGCAGTAATTGCGGCTGCTTACACGACACTTGCGGGATTGTTTCCCTCTCGACAGACTCAATTGTATGCAAACTATTTGGCATCCCTCGATGCGTTAAGTGACGATGGCGGAGACGGCGGTAAATCGCGTGAGCGAGGTATTGCATGGGGCACGTTCGTTGCTCAACAGGTGCTTGCCTGGCGATCGGCGGACGGATTCAGTGTATCGCAACCCGCGTTTATCGGCGGCACCACGGTCGGCCAATGGAGGCCTACGATCACTCAAAACGCTACATGTACCTCGATGAGCGCCCAGCCGCTCGCCTTTACGTCTATGTTTGTGCTCCAGAGCAATGAACTGTTTCGACCGCCGCCGCCCCGCGGGCTCAACGACGGCAGTTACGTCAGCGACCTGGCAGCAGTTAAGTCACTCGGCGCAATTAGCGGCTCGACGCGCACCAGCGAGCAAACTGCTCTTGCCCCTTTCTGGGAAGGAAACGCAAGCACTCACTGGAACCAGGCTGCAAACCAATTAGCACGCGCAAATGGTTTGTCGATGTCAGAGAATAGTCGACTTTTCGCAGTTTTGAATGTCGCAATGGCCGACACGGCATTCACAGTATGGAGCGCAAAGCGTTATTACGGAGCTGATTCGGGGTCGGTGACTTGGCGCCCATTCACCGCGATTCGAGAGGGTTCGATCGATTCGGACCCGACCTGGAGGCCGCTTGTGAATACTCCATGTCATCCCGAATATCCTGCCGGGCATCCGGCGCAAAACGGAGCCGCGTCAACTATATTATTGAATAAGTTCGGCGATGGTTCCGGATCGTTCGTATTGACGACCGGTTCGGCGAGTTTTACGTACGGCAGTATCATGCAAGCACGCGAGGATGGCAACAACGCGCGAATATGGGGCGGAATGCATTACCCAAGTACCGTCACGATCAGCGATGCGTTGGGCTCTTCGATCGGTCTGTACGTAGATCAGACCGCGATGCAGCGCTTAAACGGAGCGGATAATTTGGAATAACCAAGAATTCGAAAATGATCGGTGGGTTGTAAAGGTTAGACTGATATAAGGTTCAATAATTCACCGTTTAGAAACGAGAAAAAAGGGCGCCGACCCCGAGGGGATGACGCCCTTTTTTTTCGAGCTCTGTGCCTTCTGCGTGGAAAAAAATCTATACGTCCAGGTTCTTTACATCCAGCGCATTGTCTTCGATGAACTTTCGCCGCGGCTCGACCTGGTCACCCATAAGCACTGTGAACATTTGATCGGTCTCGACGACGTCTTCAATGCGAACCTGCAGCAGCGTACGCTTGTCCGGGTCCATCGTAGTTTCCCAAAGCTGCTCGGGGTTCATCTCGCCAAGGCCCTTATATCGCTGGATGGAAAGATCTTTTTTCGCGAGGCCCGTCACCTTAACGAGCAATTCCTCTCGTGTTTTGATAGAGACGCTCGTTCCGTTCTCACCCACGACAAACGGACCGGGGAGATCGTCCTCAAGCCCGCGCATTAGGTCGACAGCCTTTGTAAATTCGACATAGCTCGCGAGGTCCCAGTCAAACACCACCTTGGTGCCGTTTGGATAAGTGATCTCGATCTCGGAAAGGCCATGCTCCAGGTCCGGGATCAGGTCGGTCTTGTAACCGGCGGCAGCGACCTTTGCCTCGACTTCGGCCATTAACTCGTCCTGCGCGAACACCTTTTTTAATTTGACGTTATGCTTGTTCAAAACGCCGTCTTTTCCTGCAAACGCTTCTAAAAGAACACGCAAAAGCTTTTCATCGTTGCCAATACGACGCCCGAATCTTGAAGCATATTTAACGAACTCATCCGTCTGCTCCAATAGTTTTCTGAGCCGTGCCCCTTCAATAGTCTCTTCGCCTGACCTAACCACGACGTCGTCAGTACCTTGTTTCATAAGGTACTTCAACATCAATTTTTCGTCCTTTA
>JBJMGN010000324.1:0-4270 GCA_045807885.1 Pyrinomonadaceae bacterium
GCTTTTGATGATGTCCGAGCCAAAACGAAGTGCCGGCGACGTCATCGACGAAGTCTTTCACGACGCCGAAAACTGCATTTTCACGCTGCGTTCGATGGCGATTCAAAACCGGCTTCACGACCTCAGCCGCGAGCTTATCGAAGCCGAACAATCGGGCGATAAGGCCAGAATTTCGCATCTCGTGGCCGAACACATCGACCTCTCAAAAATGCACCATTCCCTGCTTAATAAAATCGCGCACACCTGATATACTTACCTATTTAAATGAACGGGCCGCGCACGCAACTTTTATCGCCCTTTTATCGTTAGAATGAATCTGTGAACAACGGGAAGGTGTCCTGTTTTCATCCAATTAGCTTTAAAATATGCCTGACTACGACGAAAAAGAAGACCTGATGGACCGGCTTTTGGCCCTGGGTAAACGAAAGAAATTCCTTAGCTTAGACGAACTTCACCGCGAAATACCGGAAAACATGATGTCGCCGGACGACCTCGAGGACGTGCTCGAACGTCTCGAAGGCGCCAACATCCCGGTCGCGGAAACCGATGCCGCTCTGCTTGAGCGAGCTCAAACCATCGTTCTCGATGACGAAGAGGCCGAACCTGTTGACGAAGAAGATCTCGACCTCGACCTTTCGGCTGGAGCTCTCGACAAATCAAATGATCCCGTTCGGCTTTACTTACGTGAAATGGGGGTTGTTCCGCTATTGACGCGAGAAGGCGAGGTCGCTATCGCAAAACGCATCGAACGCGGCCAGATCAAAACCCACAAGGCAATTTCGCGCTCGCCGATCGCCATCGAACGGCTTCTCCGTCTTGGGGAAGAGCTTGAAGAAGGTATGGTCAGCATTCGCGAGACGGTGCAATTCTCCGAGCAGGCCGAGATCTCGCTAGAAGAGGATAAGGCTGAAGAGTATATGCGTTGGACGCTCGAGGGGATAGAAAAGATCCGCCACGATTACAACGCCATGCTCAAAACCTGGGCGGCCCTTAAGAAAGAAGAGATCGCTTCAAAGGACAAGAAACGTCCGAAGAAATTGCTCCGTTTGCGACGCGACACCGCGCGGCAACGTTTGGAAGTCGCTCATGAGATCAAGAACCTCAACCTCACGGAGCGTTCGAACCAAAGACTGATCGCCGCAATTCGCAAGGTGGACGGCGAGATCGCGAAGACCGACCGCTCGATCAAGCGTCTGCAGGATAAGATCGCGAAGAAAGCCGCAGGCCCGGAACGCCGCGAGCTGCAGACAAAACTTCGCGAGCAAAAGGCGATATTGACGGAGATCGAAGACCGTTATCACCTGCCGACGATCGAAGTACGTCGCTGTTACAAGTCGATCAGCATTGGCGAGTATGAAACGAACCAGGCGAAACGCGAACTGGTCGAGGCCAACCTTCGTCTCGTGGTTTCGATCGCAAAGAAATACACCAACCGCGGATTGCAGTTCCTGGACCTTATACAGGAAGGCAATATCGGCCTGATGAAAGCGGTCGACAAGTTCGAGTGGCGTCGCGGCTACAAATTTTCGACGTACGCGACATGGTGGATCCGGCAGGCGATCACCCGTGCGATTGCCGACCAGGCAAGGACGATCCGTATTCCGGTGCACATGATCGAAACGATCAATAAGCTGATCCGAACTTCCCGCCTGTTAGTGCAGGAACTCGGACGCGAACCATCAAGCGAAGAGATCGCAAAGCGGATGGACATTCCAGTTTCCAAAGTGCGAAAGGTTTTGAAGATCGCGCAGGAGCCGATCTCGCTGGAAACCCCGATCGGTGAAGAAGAAGATTCGCATCTCGGCGATTTTATCGAGGACCGTTCGATCCTGAATCCGGCGGAATCCGTGACATTCTCGAATCTTCGAGAGATCACAGACGAGGTGCTTGCGACATTGACGCCCCGAGAAGAAAAGGTGATCAAAATGCGTTTCGGGCTCGGCAATACGGGCTCAGAGCATACGCTTGAAGAGGTCGGTCAGCATTTTGCCGTCACCCGCGAGCGTATTCGCCAGATCGAGGCCAAGGCATTACGCAAGCTGCGGCATCCTTCGCGTTCGCGAAGGCTGAAAGCGTTCCTCGAAGGAAAGCAGTAAAATATATAACAATCAAAGAGTTAGCGGCTGTCGGGATTCGGCAGCCGCTATTTTTTTACTACCCATACGGGTGATTGCGGAGGTGGAAATTGGGTGTAGAATGCTTCTGCACTTTCTTTTAATGCGCCCAAAAACGTACAACACGAGCTTTTTCAAAACCGCTACGTGTGTTTTCGCGATGGCAGTAATTGTCGTGTTCGCCTCGACAATTCTTGCTGTGCGCCTTCCGGTCAAAAAGTACACGTCAGCGGACGGGCTCGGCAGCGGTTTTGTCGATTTCCTTTACCGCGACTCCCGAGGCTTTATGTGGTTCTGCACGCGTGATGGCCTTTCGCGCTTCGACGGCTCAAAGTTTGTCACTTACCGCATCGGAGATGTAAATTCGCCCCCCGGTATCGAGAATATTTTTGAATCACGTGATGGAACCTATTTCGTCTCCACTACGACCGGGGTCTATCGTTTTGATCCCTCGGCGCTTGCCGAACCGAGGAACGATTCCCCTTATCTGAATGCCGAACGCGTGACAGGGTCGCGCGGCGACATGATGGAAGACCATTCAGGCACGATGTATATCGGTTCGGCAGGGCTATTTAAGCGAGTCGACGCCGACGGAAAGGTTGAATTCGAACGAGTGGAACTCGGCCTTCCCGACAACCCGAAAGCGACATTTGTTATTTTCGATCTTGAAGAGACGATCGACGGTTCATTGTGGATGAATACGAGTTGGGGGATCGTAAGGAAGCTAGCTGATGACCGGATCGTTTTCTATCCATACCACGAATACATCACAGGGGGGTCAACCACGATGCTGGCCGACAGGAATGGACGGATCTGGATCTCTCGCAGTGCGAATCTCATAGTGATGAAACCGGAACCGGTCTCAGCCTATGATGGGCAAACCGGCGTTATCGTCAGTGATTTCATATCTACGGCAAAAGCAGAGCTAACCCCCGAAAAGGCTCTCAACTTGCCGAAGGCGTCCGGCGAGATCGTCGAATATACAAACCCGGAATTGATCAACAGATGGCCGGCCAAACGCCTGTTTCAAACCTCCGACGGCGACGTATGGCTTTCTGCTGAAAACGTTCTTCTTCAGTTTACTGAAAGTACCGTTCACCTTTTTACGGATGCAGAAGGGCTGCCGAATGCAATGGCGCGTATGGCAGAGGACTCGGCGGGCAATCTTTGGATAGGCGGTCATTCGACGCTGGCCCGGATCAACCGAAGCGGGTTTATCACCTATGGAAAACAAGACGGCATAAAGACCTCAAGATTTTATTCGATCAATGAAGCTGCGGACGGAATTATGTATTTCGCGCAGCTGGATTACAACTGGACGTCTTTTGACGGCAGGACATTCCAAACCGCAAAGCCAGTTATCCCGAAAGGTGAAGCGCCGATATGGACATCGAGATTTGGCTATTTGACCAGCGGCGGCGATCTTTGGATGCTCTCAAATTCAAAGGCCTACAGGTTCGACAACGGGCGTGACATGGCTCGTCTTCAGGGGCGATCCCCGACGCAATCGTTCGGGATCGATCAAGGCCTCAAATCTAACGTAACATTTCAGATCTACGAAGATTCATCTGGGGACATCTGGCTTTCGACGCGTGGGATCGCTCAATCGGATTTTGGCCTGGCTCGGATGAAAAAAGGCGACGATAAGTTCACGCTGTTTACAAAAGCCGACGGCTATCCGGAGAACAAATCGGCGACTTCGTTCGTCGAGGACGCCTTCGGTAATTTATGGATAGGCTTTTACGAAGGCGGGCTGGTACGTTTTGACGGATCTCGATTCCAGGATTTCACGACGGTCAATGGTACCCCGTCGACCGGAAATCTGGCCGACCTACTGATCGACCGAAAAGGGCGGCTTTGGCTCGGATCTTCGATCCAGGGATTGTATGAGATCGAAGATCCGAGCGTGCCGAACCCTGTTATCAAAAAGATCAATTTCGATGTCGGCACGGTCAGCAACAATATCCGAACTCTGACGCAGGACCATTTTGGCAGGATATACATTGGCACAGCCCGAGGGGTCGACAGGTATACGCCGGATACGGGGTTGATAAAACATTACTCGGTATCGGACGGACTCGCTTCTGATTTCGTCGTCGATTCGCATTGTGACAGGAATGGCGATCTTTGGTTCGCGACCAATGACGGGCTTTCAC
>JBJMGN010000325.1:0-5150 GCA_045807885.1 Pyrinomonadaceae bacterium
ATATTCGCCGGCTGCGGCAGAAAATGGCGGATTGCGGGGGATGCATCGAGACGGTTGTCGGTGTAGGCTACAGATTTACAGGTTACAAATGATCGCAGCTGACAGTGTTGAAACTTTGACTGAGAACGGATCGAACGGACACGATCTGCTTGAAAAGGTGATCAATGCTCTTCGCGAGCCCGTCCTGATCGTTGAAAAAACGACCCGCATAATCGCTGCTAACGACGCCGCGAGAAATGCCTTCAGCCGCGGACTTGGCGGAATCGAGCACCGACGCCTTTCGGAGGTGATCAGAGACCTCGATCTGCATGCCGCCGTTCTTCTTTCTGTTGAGCGCGGCGAAACCGTCGAAACCTCGCTCGAGCTGCTCGGCTCCGAAACGCGAAATTTCGACACGTCTGTTTCACCGCTTGTCCTAAACAATGAACCGCATGCAATGGCCGTTTTTTATGACATTACGCGGCTCGAAAGGCTCGAACGCGTGCGCCAGGAGTTCTTGTCGAACATCTCGCACGAGCTGCGGACTCCGCTAACGTCGATATTGGCCTTCGTGGAAACGCTGGAAGACGGGGCGATAGACGACAAAGAAAACAACCGGCATTTTCTGAGCGTTATCCGTCGAAATGCCGAGCGGATGAGCGCCCTGATCGCCGATATACTCGAACTTTCATTAATAGAAAGCGGACAGGTCCAGATCGAAAAACGGCAGGTCCGCGTTACTGCAATGGTTGACGAGATATTTACCAGTCTTTCGTCAAAGGCAATTAGCCGCGGCATAGCCTTGAGAGATCATGTCCCGAACGACGCGACCGTCTTTGCCGACCCCGCGCGTCTCGAGCAAATGCTGACCAATCTGATCGATAATGCGATCAAATTCAACCGGCAGGACGGTTCGGTCACGGTTGAATTTCGGGCCGCCGAAAACGGAACCATTATTACAGTTGCAGATACGGGCGAAGGAATATTGCCCGAGCATCAACATCGGATCTTCGAGCGTTTCTTTCGCGCGGATCGAAGCCGCGCACGCGAGGTTGGCGGCACAGGCCTGGGCCTGGCGATCGTAAAACACCTTGCCCGCCTGCACGGCGGCGAGGTTTCCGTAACCTCGCGATTGACGGACGGCACGGTGTTTTCGGTCGAATTACCCTCAGAATAAGACATTTCCGCAAAGCAAATTTTTATCCCAACGGTAATCCGATCTGTGTTATCCTGTACTTACATTGATAACAGTTGCATCGGGGAAATCGGTCGAATAAAATTCGCCTCACACCGCTTTTTTCTCAAAGGTTTCAGGAGAAAAAGTATGCCGCTTCGAATCGGGCAAAAGGTCGCGTACCCAAGCCAGGGCGTTTGCAAGGTCGAACAGATCGAGCAACGGACGGTAGGTTCGTCCTCGATACAGTTCTATTCGCTTCGGGTACTAAACGACAATTCAACGATATTCGTACCGTTGGCAAATGCAGACAGTGTCGGAATTCGCCCTGTGATCAGTCCGATCCAGTGTAAAAAACTCATCGAAAAACTTTCCGCCGATTTTGAGCCGGTTTCGACAGAATGGAAAACGCGATCTAAATGCTTTGCTGAACAGCTTCAGTCGGGCGACGTGTTTGAAGCTGCGGATGTATTAAAGAAATTGGCCTTTCTAAGCCGCGAGAAAAAGCTCTCGTTCCGCGAGCAGAACCTCTTGGAAAAGGCAAAATTTCTAATTATTTCAGAGATCACAAATGCCGAAAAGGCATGCGAGGCGGAACTCCGGCTTGAGATCGAACGTCTTATAGAAGTAGCGTGTGATCGACACTCTGATCTTCATCCCAAAGTGTTGATCGCAACCGTTCACTGATCATTTCTTAACATAACTTGCACGGACGATTGTTTTAATGTTTCCCCGAACATTGAAATCACCCTCGATCTCTACCTTCAGCGGATCGCACGCCGCGACAAAATCTTCGAGAATGACATTTATCACGTGTTCGTGGAATATCTTCACGTTGCGGAATGAATTGATATACAGCTTGAGGCTTTTGAGCTCTATACACCGTTCGTTTGGGACATATTTCAGGTTGATCGTGCCGAAATCCGGAAAATCAGAGAATGGGCAAACCGCGGTGAATTCCGGCATCGAAAACTCGATCCAGATCTCATTACCGGGAAACTCGTAGGCGAATGAATCCAGCGCATAGAGGCCCATTTCCCCACGCGGTGTCGGGCGAATATCCAACTGCTGCTGATTTTCAGGCTGCAGCTGCGTTTGGTTCTGCATAACGTTTCTTTCGGCTCAGCTGGCGGGCCGCGCCCAGGTTGCTTACGCCGATCATCTTTAATTCTGAAAGCAAATTAACAAAGATCTTCGCCGTCGCATGTGCGTCATCAGCGGCCCGATGGTGGTTTTCGAGGCTGATGGAGTAATAATTCGCGACGGTCTTTAGCTTATGATTCTCGATCTCCGAGATCAGGCCGCGCGAAAGCTGAACAGTGCACAGCGACGGATTGCCAAGCCTGCAGTCCTCATAGATCCGGCCGATCTCGTAATTCAAAAAACCGAGATCGAAACGTGCGTTATGCGCGACCAGGACCGACTCTCCAATAAAATTCAGCACGGCGTCCGCTACTTCCGCAAATTTCGGGGCGCCCGCGACCATAGCATCGCTGATGCCGGTCAGCGAAATGATGAATGCAGGGATCGGCATTTCCGGGTTCACCAATGAATGAAAACTGTCCGTCACCTCCCCGTTTCGCACGCGGTATGCGCCGATCTCTGTGATCCGCGAGGGCGGAGCTTTGGCACCCGTCGTTTCAAGATCAAGCACTACGAATTCGGCGTCGCTTAGTTTGATGTGGTCGTGTCCGCAGTCTACGAATTCGACAACATCTTCGCAGATCGAAAGCCGCTTATCGCGCTCGACCAGATCGGAAACGAGCATCAGCGCAAATCCAGGATCAGGTCGTCGGATCTTCATCACCCGATCGACGATACGCACAGCTGTAGCTTTTCCGCCGACCGCCTGCAGATATTGGATCGTATGCGTGACAAGCGTCGATTCGGAAATGAGATTTGGAAAGGGCGGCATCCTATGGGTATTCTATCGGGAAAACTTGATGCCGTAAAATTACTTATGGATTCGATCCTTGAACACTTCAAATATTGCGACGCGTTTCTGGAAGGCCATTTCGAGCTTTCAAGCGGTTTGCACAGCCCAAACTATCTTCAGTGCGCGCTCGCACTTCAGTATCCGGCTGACGCCTCCGGCTACGGACGCCTGATCGCCGAAAAGTTCGTCGACCAGAATATCGATGCAGTCGCTTCGCCGGCGATCGGCGGGCTTGTAATCGGTTATACCGTCGCGCAGGCTTTGAATGTTCGATTCATCTGGACCGAACGCCAAAATGGCGAAATGAAATTGCGGCGGGGATTTTCGGTCAGAAATCGGGAGCGTTTTCTGGTGGTTGAGGACGTGATCACCACCGGCGGCTCCACGCGAGAATGTATCAACGTACTGACAAACGCCGGCGCAAAAGTGGTTGGAGCAGCCTCGATCATTGACCGTTCGAATGGAACTGCCGATGTCGGCGTTCCCCGGATTTCACTGGTCAGCATCGACGTACCGTCGTATGATCCGCAAAACTGTCCGCTTTGTGCTGCCGGGACAACGGCAATTAAGCCGGGAAGCCGAGCATGAACCATTCTGAGGAAATTAAGCAATTTTGGAGCGAATTCGCTACCGGCCGCGACGACGTCGATCGCAACACCTTCTTCCAGGTTTGGCACTTCGGAAACACCGATCGACTCGCAACGGAACTGCTCGATCTCGTTCTTCAGGGAAAGAAATACGGCACAGGCGCGCTGCCGTTCGAGTTTGAAACCGAACCTGAAAATACACCGACCGTTGGAACGTATAGCGTCGTAACCGACTTTGCGGGCCGTCCCAAATGTGTCGTTCGTACATCTCGCGTCCGAATTTTGCGTTTCAACGAGGTTGACGCTGAACACGCATTTGCGGAAGGCGAAGGCGACCAAAGCCTCGAATACTGGCGCGGCGTGCATTGGGACTATTTTAGCCGCCAATGCATCGAATTCGGCCGCGAACCTTCCCAGACGATGGACGTGATCTGCGAAGAATTCAAGCTTCTTTATCCCTCGGCGAACAGGAAATGAATTACAAGCTCTTGATCCAATACGACGGCACCGATTTTCACGGCTGGCAGGTACAGGATAACGACCGCACGATCCAGGGCGAGTTGGAACGCGTGATCGGCATGCTCGAAGACGCTGAGGTATCAGTCGTAGGATCTGGTCGAACAGATGCTGGCGTGCATGCCGAGGGTCAGGTGGCAAATGTTCAGTTGACACGCAGCTTTACGCCCTCGAAACTTCGCGCTGCGATCAACGGAAATCTTTGGCGTGACATCAGGATCATGCAGATAGAAAAGGCCGAGGACGATTTTCACGCGCGATTTTCCGCTATTCAAAAGACGTACGTTTATCGCATCGTGAACGCACCGGTCATGCCTCCGTTCTGGCGTCGTTTTGCGCATCACGAAGCGCGGCCGCTGGACATTGCTCGAATGACCGAGGCGGGCCGTAAACTACTGGGTGAACACGACTTCACGGCATTCGCGTCTGCAAGAAGTGATGGCGAAAGCCGCGTTCGGAATATACTTGATTGCTCTTTCGATTCCCTTTGGGATGCTCGCTCACGCAGTTCGATACTTGAATTTCGCATCACCGCGAACGGCTTTCTTCGATATATGGTCCGTTCCATTGTGGGAACGCTCTTAGAGGTCGGGCGCGGCGCAAAGGATTCTGATACAATTCACACGGCCATTGTCACCGGCGACCGTTCGCTCGCGGGAAAGACCGCTCCTGCAAACGGCCTTTCGCTCTTCCAGGTCGATTATCGATAATTCCCTATGCTCATTTACCACGTAACGCTCCCTGCAAATTGGGACAAGTACCAGGGCCGCCCGTCATACCAGGCCGAGAGCCTGCAAACCGAAGGATTCATACATTGCAGTTATGAAAATCAGCTTCCCGGTGTGTTGAAACGTTACTATTCGCGCGTGGAAAAGGTAATGGTCCTCACGATCGATACCGAAAAACTCAAGTCGAAGCTGGTTGCCGAAACCTCAACGGGCGGCGAGGTTTACCCGCA
>JBJMGN010000326.1:0-9144 GCA_045807885.1 Pyrinomonadaceae bacterium
ACAATCATCGGGACATGCCCTTCGAAGACCGTTTCGATTTCGTCCTGGACATTTGTTACGAGAATTTCGTTGTATGCAGATAAATACCGTCCCGACTCCTTGATGATCGTCGGATGCGCCACATTTTCGTCGTCGCATACGTTCTTGATCACATAAATAACGTCGTTTGCAAATTCGCGCGCGTTGTAATTCGCCGAAGATTCGAATGATGTTCGCGAGCCATCGTAATCTACGGCCATTCCTCCGCCCACATCCAAATACTGGATCGGCACACCCATTTGGCGAATCTTCGCGTAGGTGCGTGCGGCCTCTTTCATTGCGTTTTTGATCCGTTTGATGTCCGTAAGCTGCGAACCTATGTGGAAATGCAGCAGCTTGAGCATGTCGATCCTGCCGGCATCATTTAGGCGGCCAATGACATCAAGGATCTCGGTAGTCGTAAGTCCGAACTTAGCGGCTTCACCGCCGGACTTTTCCCACTTCCCGGAACCTTTGGAGTAGAGCTTTACACGAACGCCAACCATCGGGAGGTTTGCGTCAGGGTGCTCCGCAGTAAGTTCCGAAACGAGCCCGAGCGTGTGTTCGAGCTCACTCATTTTTTCGATCACGATAACAACGTTTTTGCCCGCGCCGGCACCTGCAAAAGCAAGCCGAACGAAATCTCGATCCTTGAATCCATTCAGAACCAAGAGGCTTTCCTTCGACTGCTCCATCGCAAGTGCGGCATACAGTTCGGCCTTCGAGCCGGCTTCCAGACCGAAGTTATATCGGGTACCTTCTTTCAAGTATTCCTCGATCACGGCCCGGTTCTGGTTGACCTTCATCGGAAAAACACATAGGTGGCCGCCCTCGTACTCGAATTCTTTGATCGATTTGCGAAATGCAGTTTGAAGTTTTCGGATCTGACCGAAAAGAAGTTGAGGGAAACGAAGCAGTACCGGTGTTTGGATACCACGTTTTTTTAGGTCGTCGATTATTTCTTTGAGATCTGCCGTGAGGTTCTCATTTTCCGGCGCAATGACAATTAGATTGCCTTTGCGATTTACACCGAAATAATCCGCACCCCAGTTGCCGATCCCGTAAATTTCCGATGTTTGTTCTATTACAGAGGTCAATTTTTACCGCCAATTTCGAACGATCGAAGAAGGTCCGAAAACAAATGCAAAACTGAAAGAATAGTAAAAATCGTCGACTTTGCCAATAGGCATATCTACGTAATGGGAAATTCGACATAAAATGCTCTCAGCGTTTGGCACAACCCTTGCACAATCGACCAAAAGGAGAGTGGCAATCGAATCATGCAGATTCGATTTGAGTCCCAAAAACATTGGCTTTCAGTACGATATGTGGGTTTAGCATGTGTCTGAAATGTCAAAAAATGGTGCCACAAACTGTCACGTATCATTTGTTTCTTTTACAAGGTGAAATCTATGAAAAGTAATAATAACGCCGGTTTCTCGCTGGTCGAGTTACTTTTGGTTGTCGTCATAATCGGGATAATTGCTGCACTCGCAGTACCCGCACTTCAGAAAGGGATAAGGTCTGCAGAGAACGGTACGACATTCGCCACGATGCGAACGATGTCATCGACCCAAGTGAACTTTTTCTCGCAGAACAACCGGTTTGCACGCCTGACCGAGTTGCAAACGGTGCTTTCGAATGGCCTTGGAACTACCGTCGAAGACAAGGTCGTGCGCGGTAAATATATCTTTGAAATGAATCCGATTTCCCCCACCGACTCTGAACTCACCCGCGAATATACCGTCACCGCAACACGCAATGTCGCGGGCGAAGAGATCTATAAATACGAATTGACCCACACTGGTGAAATTGTGCAGATCCTTCCCTAGGGTCTGCACTTTTTGCTCTTTCAGTACCTCGCTTTTTTTTCTGCCCCGGTGAACACAATGAATGTATTTGAAGACCTTATCGGCGAGTTAAAAGATGAAAACCTACTCGAAGATACGGTAATTGAAGTGAAGAAAGGATCCGTCCAAGTTGATGGACCGGCAACTTTGCCAAAATCTTTCGCTGCCGGCGAATTTGCGTTTGTCAGCACTGCCCACGATCGTCCGCACGAAGTTGACCAACATGATGATTTCGACCTGGTGGACGCGCCCGAGATCATAAAGCCGGCGGACGATCGCGAGTTCTTTCGCAAGCGCGCAATGGATGAGGTGTCGAGTCTGCAGATGGTCGAACATGTGCTTGCCGGCGTTGAACGCGAACATTTGAAAATGCCGGCGGCGTTGTATGACGATTTGGACGTAAAAAAGGCGCTTCATCGCTTTCTACAAGTTTCCGGAAATATCGGTTCTGACGAACACGCAGAAGCGGAGTTTGCGCTTCTTCAGGAAACTCAGCGATGGCACTCCGCTCTTTCGGCCCGGGACAAAAATGTTTCGGTTGCAAACATTAGAAGATTCTGTGAAAATTCCCGGCCCGTTTTAAGCTCACAGGCCTTAATGTCGCTGGCTCGGTTCTATCGCAATTCGAGTTTTACTGAAGACGTTCGAGGTAAATTCGATTTTGTTTTAACGCGGCTTTTTTCGCGTGACGACGGTATGGAGAAGCGAAAGCTCTTGTTCAACCGAGTCGAAATGATCGGCCACATAAAGACGCTTTATGCAAACTGGTCGAGTATTACTTATCACGCCCCCGAGGATGATCGCTCAGAGATCGAATTAGCAGCACAGAGATTCGAAGATCTGATCCGGCATTTCGAAGCAGCGGAATCGTTCGAAGAATTGCTGAACGCAGACGTTTTCGGAAGTATTCGAAAATATAAAGAGGACTCAGGCGAACTTTTCTTTGTTCCAGAAGTTGCCGCGACAGCGATCGACTGTAACGTTCGTCTCGGCAACAAGTTTGTCGATCTTGTAATGAAGGAGCGTAATGAACATGGCGCAGGCGCTCTTGAGGAAAAGTATGGTTTTACTCACGATCTTGCCATTTCAGCCGCAACGAACAAGACATTATTATTGATCGAGCTATTAAAAGAAGGTGCGAAAGATAGCGAAAATCCCGCAGATTCAAAACCTGAATTTGAACAAGAATCATTTGCTCTTCCGCAATCATATGTCGCGTCACGCGCCGTCAAAAATGAGAAGCGTTCTGCTCTCTTCGGCGTCAACCGCTGGTTGGTGGTTGTAACGATCTTGGTAGCCCTTACGAGCGGTGGTGTTTACTTTTGGGCGGACAAACTTGTCGGAAACGACAGCACGATCACTGTTGCAAACGAACTTGATCTTGGCGGTACAGAACTAAAAACCCATTTGAGCACCCTACGAGTAAGCCATGAAACAGCATATGGTGTCACGCAGGCGTCATGGGATTCGCTAAATGAAAACGAACAAAAGCAGTTTCTGAAAAAGGTACTCGATTTCGCGCAAACAAAAGGCTTAAAGAAGGTAAACTTATTGAATTACAAAGGGAAGACGGTAGGCTATGCCTCCGCTAACCGTTTGGAACTGCATCGACCAAGCTAAATAAATCCAGACCAAATATCTATGGGCTCGCGATTATCAGATTGCGGGTCCATACTGTTTTGTCACATCTAGAAACGCACACTAGCTTCGATTGAATTTCACGTGAAAAAACTAGAAAATCGGACCTAATAGCAGTATTAAAGGGCAATACTGCGAACAGTCCAAAGGCATTTGGCCTTCAATATGGCATAGCCGAATATTTCGTTGCTTTTCTACTTTAATTTTGCGTAAATAGAAATACAGTCAGCTCACAATTTATCCAAAACCGATTTCCCAACAAGTGTATGCAGGAATTTACAGATCAAATGCCCGCGGACATTCGGCGCTATCCGATGGTCCCAATCCGCGATGTCGTCATTTTTCCGTTTACAAAAGTAGCCTTCAAAATAGGGCGGCCCAGTTCAGTTCGAGCGCTTGAAGAAGCAATGAACGGGGAGCGCGATATTTTCCTTGCGACGCAGCACGACGCAACGGTTGACGAACCGAATTCAGATCAGATCTATACCACGGGAACCCTAGGCAGGATCCTTCAGGCTCAGCGACAGGATAACGGGCAAATAAAGGTCGTTGTCGAAGGACGGGAGCGTGGACAATCGGTACGCGTAGAACAGGACGACGAAGGGATGTTTTATGCGCACGTGCGAAAGGTCGCGTCTTCGGACGAGTCCGGCTATCGAACGGACGGGCTGTTGCAAAAACTTCATACGCTTGTCGAACAATTTCTACGTGTTTCGCCAGATGCGTATACCGACGCCCTTCACGCATCGCTCCGAGGCATTTCGGCGGCGCAGATCGCTGATTCGATGTCGTCGCATATGCGCATCGGAGTAGAAGAAAAGCAGGATCTGCTTCAAACGTTCTCTGTTTCCGAAAGGCTGCAGAAACTCGTCGATATTCTTGAGACGGAGATCGAAAAACGCCAGCTTGATCGCACGATCCATTCGCGAACGAAAAAGCAAATGGACAAGCATCAGCGGGAGTATTACCTAAACGAGCAGATCAAGGCTATACATAAAGAACTCGGCCGTAAGGACGAGAAAGCCGAGCTTGACGACCTGAAGACAAAGATCGAAGAAGCCGGCATGACTGAAGAGGCTAAGGACAAGGCGCTGCAGGAACTGGCGCGTCTCGAAGCTATGCCGCCGATGTCCGCGGAAAGCACGGTCTCGCGAACGTACCTGGACTGGCTGGTCACGGTGCCCTGGAAAGATCGCTCCGAAGAGCTCGAAGACCTGAATGAGGCAGAAAAAACCCTGAATGAAGATCATTACGGACTCGAGAAGATAAAGGAACGAATCCTTGAGTTCCTCGCGGTGCGCCAGCTCGTCAGTAATCCGAAGGGAACGATACTTTGTTTTGTCGGGGCACCGGGCGTTGGAAAAACGAGTCTTGGTAAATCGATCGCAAATGCGACCGGCAGAAAATTCATGCGGCTTGCGCTCGGTGGCGTACACGATGAAGCCGAAATACGGGGCCATCGCCGCACATATATCGGTGCATTGCCAGGGCAGATCATCCAGTTGATGAAACGAGCCGGCACGATAAATCCGGTGATCCTTCTTGATGAAGTCGATAAATTGGGACGCGATTTTCGCGGTGATCCATCGTCAGCTTTGCTTGAGGTTTTGGATCCCGAACAGAACCATACGTTTCGAGACCATTACCTCGATGTCGACTATGACCTTTCGAATGTTTTCTTCATTGCAACAGCCAATGTGCTTCATACGATACCGCCGGCGTTGCAGGATCGCTTAGAAGTGTTAAGCCTCTCGGGTTATACCGAACGCGAAAAGGTGGAGATCGCGAAACGGCATTTGATAAGCAAACAGTGTGAAGCGACAGGTATCGACCCCGAGAAAGTTAAATTTACTGACGACGGAATACTCGAGACGATAAGGCATTACACTCGCGAAGCCGGCGTGCGAAATCTGGAACGCGAAATAGGATCATGTCTTCGAAAAATTGCCCGAAAATTTGTTACTGCCGAGGATAAAGAAAATTTTCGCGTTGTCATAGATGCCGAAAAAGTGCGTGAACTACTCGGCACCATTCGTTTCCGGAAACAAGACATCGCCCGTAAGAGCGAGATCGGACTTGTTAACGGTTTGGCTTGGACCGAGGTTGGAGGAGATGTTCTCCAAGTAGAAGCAACTCTTGTAAAAGGTAAAGGTGAGATCACTTTGACCGGCAAGCTTGGCGAGGTGATGCAGGAATCAGCCAAGGCCGCCCTAACATGTGTCCGCTCAAGAGCGGAAGAACTCGGCATCAATCCGGACGATTTCAAAGAGAAAGACCTGCATATTCACGTGCCTGAAGGTGCAATTCCGAAGGATGGGCCGAGTGCGGGCATCACGATCGCTACATCAATGGTTTCTGCCTTGACAGGCACCCGTGCTCGTCACGACGTTGCAATGACAGGTGAGATCACTCTTCGCGGCAAGGTACTTCCGATCGGCGGCGTTAAAGAGAAGCTTCTGGCCGCCCATCGGTTTGGTTTGAAGACCATCATTATCTCTAAGGAAAACGAAAAGGATCTAGCCGACATACCTGACGAAGTTCGCGATGATCTTACGATCCATACTGTCGACATGATCGACGAGGTACTGAATTTTGCACTTGAGCCGGTGAAAATGATCGAAAAACTCGAAACTCCGCAGCTTTGGGACGTTAATGCTCCATCCACGGATGTGACGGCCGCGGTTGAATGAAGATCACTTCAGCGGAGTTCGTAAAGAGTGCTTTCAACAAAAGTCATTGGACGACCGATGGCTTGCCGGAAATCGCGTTCCTCGGTCGGTCTAATGTAGGGAAGTCGTCGCTTCTGAACTCACTTCTGGCCCGAAAGGGCCTGGCACGCACGTCGAATACACCTGGCAGAACTCAAAGTATCAATTATTTCCTGGTCAATAAGTCGATCTACTTTGTCGACCTTCCCGGTTATGGCTATGCGAAGGTCTCCAAATCAATGCGGTCCGATTGGGGCGTAATGGCTAGGGAATATCTTTCGGAGCGAAGCGAGCTGGTTCTTTCGATCCAGCTGATCGATTCGCGTCATGAGCCGACTGACTTGGACCGTCAGCTGAACAGCTGGCTTGTGGAATTCGAAAAGCCCTTTATCGTAGTGGCAACCAAAACAGATAAACTTTCAAATAACCAACTTCAGAAGCAGTTAAAAGTAATCGGGAATACTATTACGGATGCCAAGGTTATTGCATATTCCACTGTAAGCGGAAAAGGAAGAGAGGAGGTTTGGCAGGAGATACTAAGGGCACTCTAGCGGATAAATATTGTGCCAAATCGTAAAATAGAGGTTGCTTTATCCGTATATATATAGTACAAGTAAAATATCCCTAAAAACTTGAGGGTTCTTGAGGTTTCTCGAGACTGGTTCACTTTTTACTACAGGCATATTCCATACTAAGTTACCTCCGCGTCTATTTTTCAGATCGTCTTGCACTCTGCCTTAATCTCGTCCGATTTGATCATTAGACCGATAACGCGAAATTCGCTGTGTCTCAAATTTAAACAACACAATGGCTACAAAAACCAATTCATCCCGCAGATCCAGACCCGAAAGGTCTGAAGATTCGGAGCCCGTAATTGACGTTCAAACAGGCGAAGACGGTGCCTCCCAGAAGGACGGCGGGAAACCGTCGAATGGCGGAGCAAACAGCGGATTACTAAACCTCGCCGGCCTGAAGGACATGTCGATAAGCGAACTTACGCATATCGCCAAAGAAATGGGAATCGAGGGTGCCACCGGTCTCCGCAAGCAAGAATTGATCTTCAAAGTTCTTGCGGCACAAACTGAGAAAAGCGGCCTGATTTTTAGTGAAGGCGTGCTCGAAACTCTGCCTGACGGCTTCGGATTTCTGCGAGCTCCTGAGTACAACTACCTGCCGGGCCCAGACGATATTTATGTCAGTCCGTCGCAGATCCGCAAGTTCGATCTTCGAACCGGAGACACCGTTTCCGGCCAGATTCGTCCTCCTAAAGAAGGCGAGCGTTATTTTGCCCTGATCAAGGTCGAGGCGATCAATTTTGAGGCTCCGGAACAATCTCGAGAGAAGGTATTTTTTGACAATCTCACGCCGCTTTATCCTGACGAACAGTTAAAGATGGAGATCGGGCCGGATAATGTTGCCGCCCGCGTTCTCGACCTCGTTACTCCGATCGGTAAAGGACAGCGTGCGTTGATTGTTGCACCGCCGCGAACCGGTAAGACGATGCTTCTGCAGACGGTCGCAAATTCGATCACAGAAAATCATCCTGAAACTACGCTTATCGTTCTGCTCATAGATGAGCGTCCCGAGGAAGTTACCGACATGCAGCGTTCGGTCAAAGGCGAGGTAATCTCTTCGACATTTGACGAACCGCCGACTAGGCACGTACAAGTCGCCGATATGGTGATCGAAAAGGCAAAGCGTTTGGTCGAGCATAAACGTGATGTGGTGATCCTGCTTGATTCGATCACGCGTCTTGCACGTGCACACAATGCGGTCGTCCCGCCCTCGGGCAAGATCCTTTCCGGCGGTATTGATTCGAATGCACTGCAGCGACCGAAGAGGTTCTTTGGTGCAGCGAGAAATATTGAAGAGGGTGGTTCGCTGACGATCATTGCGACAGCTTTGATCGACACTGGCTCTCGAATGGATGACGTTATTTTCGAGGAGTTCAAGGGAACCGGTAACTCCGAAATTCACCTTGACCGGCGTCTCTCGGACAAACGGCTCTTCCCGGCGATCGACCTTCAGCGTTCAGGTACGCGAAAGGAAGAGCTGCTTATCAGCAAGGAAGACCTCAACCGCATTTGGGTCATGCGTCGCGTACTCAACCCGCTTTCGCCCGTCGAGCAGATGGAAGTAGTTCTCGAACGTCTCGATAAAACGAAGACGAACGCAGAATTCCTAGCCTCGATGCAGACATAGAAACGATTCAATTAAATACAAAGAGGCGGCCCATCTGGCCGCCTCTTTTCGTTCTAATCAAACAGTTGTAGGTGTTTGAAAGTGTTTAGATGTTTTGGATGTTTAGCGATATCTTGGCGGCAGAAACTGAAGAAGGTAAAAGATCATGGCGATGATGCCCAGGACGAGAATCGCCGAAGCTATTAAAGCGTAGCGGTAGGTTTTGCCAAGCTGTTCCTGGCGGTTGACTGCCTTTTGCTGAAGCTCGAGCGACTGCGTTGTGACCCGTTTGTATTCAGCAAGGCTCTCTCGCTGAGCGTCTCGTATTTCCTCTAAAAGAGTTTCGATGCGGCTCTGATCTTCCATATTCAAAATTGCAAGAGTTTGACGAAACGAATACTGTAACGTCTACTATTGATGTTCGATTATAGCTGGAAATTATGCGTGTTGCGGTCATTTCTGCCGAGGCAGTTCCATATTCCAAGACTGGCGGATTAGGCGATGTCGCCGGAGCCTTGCCAAAGGCGTTGAAGGCCGTCGGTATCGATTCTGTCCTCATAACGCCCTGCTATTTGCAGACGAAAGGCGAGTATCTTTGGGATACGGCGATCCATGATCTAAATGTCGATTGGCGTGGAGGCGTTTATCCTGCGAAGGCGTTTTACAGCGAAGCCAACGGCTCGCCGACCTTCCTCATCGACGCTCCCTCTTACTTTCATCGGGATTCAATCTACGGCTACACCGAAGAC
>JBJMGN010000327.1:0-8285 GCA_045807885.1 Pyrinomonadaceae bacterium
TGCGATCAGGATCGCGGTTGCGAACAAAGTGCTGATCGCCCTTGGAACCGATGCTGGCGTGATCCCGCACGGTTCGAACGGGCACGAATTTGTGTTGATGGTCGAATGGGGCGGACTCACGCCGATGCAATCGATCATGGCCGGAACATCAAGCGCCGCAAAACTGCTCGGCTGGGACAAAACAATTGGCACGCTTCAGTCAGGAAAGTTTGCCGACATCGTGGCGGTGCCAGGTAACCCGCTGACCGACATCAAGAAAATGGAAAGCGCCGTTTTCGTAATGAAAAACGGCGCTATCTATAACGAACAAAGTAGCCGCCCTTAGTACGAAAGTCCCGGCGACTTTCGTACATAGTCGCTGGTTTCGAGTTGCTTGAGCATAAAATCGGCCACATCGGCACGGGAGATCTTTGCCTTTATCGTCGAATCCGTAACAGGAAATCCGTGCTTGTAAACGCCGGTCAGCTTTCCATTCGTATAAGCCCCGGGGCGAACAATCGTCCAGTTGACCTTGCTTTGATTCACATAGGATTCCTGCATTTCATGGTCAGCAAATCCCTGCCTCAGAAGAAACGGTACAAGTATGTATTTGTAAAAGGCCGGCAGCATCGGTCGGCTGTCACCTACACCGAGTGACGACAACGAGATCAGGCGCCGAACGCCGAGCTTTTCCATCGCCTGTATGATGTGAAACGTCCCCTGCGAACGGGTAGTGTTTCGCGTTAAGGCCGGCGTGCCGAGGGCCGACAGAATAGCATCCTGTTGAGCTACGACCGACTCAACCGCGTTTTTATCCATCACATCTGCACGAACCATACAAAGGTTTTCATGTTTTACATCGATCTTCGACGGTTCCCGCGCCGCCGCGGTCACCGAATATCCTTTTCCGAGGGCTTGTTTTACCAATTCACGCCCAATGCTTCCCGTTGATCCAAATATTGCTATTTTCATAAAAACTCCTATTTGTTTACACCGTGTCAAGTTGACACGGTGTAAAGAATATGCAATGCTTTACACAATGTCAAGCAAAATATCCGAAACGAGAAAGAATATTCTCGAAACAGCATCAAGATTGCTGCTTGAAAGCAAAGGGCAGGGCGTCAGAATGGCCGATATCGCACGGGCTGCAGGCGTTTCGCGACAGGCGGTATATCTGCATTTCCCATCGCGCGGTGAGCTGATGATATCGGCAGTTCGATATTTGGATAATGTTTACGGGCTAGACGAACGAGTAAAGCAGTTTCGCGAAGCTAAGACAGGCATTGAAATCCTGGAAGCGTTCGTTGATTTTTGGGGTAATTACATTCCAGAGATATATGGCGTGGCAAAAGCACTAATGCTTTCGCGCGAAACCGATGATGCCGCCGCCGCGGCTTGGAATGACCGGATGAACTCGATTCGAAGCGGCTGCCGTCGCACGATCGAGACGATCGAACACGAAGGACTGCTATCGTCTAACTGGTCGATCGATCAAGCCGTGGACCTTATGTGGACCATGCTGTCGATCGAGAATTGGGAACGTCTTACAGCTGAATGCGGCTGGACACACAGTCAATATGTCGAGCGGATGCAGTTAGCCTTAAATAACGTCCTTATAGGAGAGAGATGAATTCATACGGCAGTTGCCAAACGAAAACTTTCGGTGTCCCATCCGGCTTTTTTTGCGCCGGCCTGATAGGCGGATTCGAGAAAGTCTAGAACGACTCCGCGCGGGTTGGTAGCAATTCTTATATCTTCGTACATCAGCAGTGCAAGATGCGCGCCGTTCGATTCTGCCCACTGAGCGGTCGGCGGCATGAGCGGTTCATTGGCAAGGTCCGCAGGCTCCGGGGCAGCGTATGAGTAAAAAGCGGGTGCCGCGACACTGTTTTCTTTGTCGTCGCCAAACCAGAAACCGAAGCTGATCACTTCGTGCGAGTATGCCTCACGTGTGACCATGTTCGCATCCGGCATCGACGGAGCTTTCTTTCCTGAAAACCGGGTCAACGCAAGGTCAAAACTGTGCCAGAACATATGCACCGGCGTTGATTTGCCGATAAATCGCGCGCGAAATTCCTGCAGAATGTCGTCAACCGTTACAAGAGTTTGATGAAACAGTTCGACATATTTCTTGTCGTAGGATTTGTTTTCCTGGTCTTCCGGGAACGGGATTGTTGAGGGCGCTTCGTAGGGAATGGCCCAGATCTTTGGCTCGATCTCCAGTTTCGCAAGGTTTGCGAAAAGGCTGCTATAGAAATCGGCTACAGACAAACCGTCGTAAAGAGCAAAATCCTCCAGTTCGCCGCCGCTTGTACGGATCTCTAAACGGTGTGATTTGAAATCAAATTCGATCTCGAAATTGCCGCCTGAGTACGGAATCGTCCGCGTCGTGAGTCCGCGCGGGCTCACGTACAGCGGTACGTGCCACCAATGATTCAGCCGCGGATGCATTGCGAGTCGGATCTTGCCGACGATCTGGCAATAAAGATGAAGCGTGTTTTTGGTCGGACGCCATGCGTCGAGCGGAATGTCGGGGAAAGCTTCGTTTGTCATTGGGAATCATTAGCGATGCGATTCTGCATAATCGCGTAACGCGTTATTCAGGTTCAGCCGAAAATCACCATCCTGACTACGAAACCACTCGGCGATCTCTTCATCGATTGCCAGTAATACCGGAATTTTCCCTTTAGGTAGCATCAATTTCGCGTTTGCGAAAAACGAATCGTCGAGCTCCGGAATATCAGAAGTATCGATCTCGTCGTCAGACATTGTCTTCAATCGCGCCCAGTCGGTTTTCGAGGAATTTGTAGAATTCATTTCGCTCATTTCTTGTTGCTTTCCTGAGAGATATTACTCGAATTATATCATCATCGCGCTCGTTAAATATCAACACCACTACGAGATCTCGAAGGAAGCCGATCGCTTTGTTCCTCACTTCGTCATAATCAAACCGATCGTCAATGGAGGTCAGCATCGGACCTTCAAATACTTCCCAGGCATTCTCGAAATCGAGAAAGTGCCTGCGGACGTTTTCATCGTTCTTAGTCGAGTCCCATTCGAAATTCATTCTGCCGGTGACTTAATCAATGAAGAGTTTAATTCGAAAGCCAGCGACCGGCATTTGCAACGTACTGTTTAATATCGTCCAGTTTTTCGGGCTCGCGTTTGATGCCCTCACCGGGCGGCTCCTCTAGAAACGACGGACAGCCCATGTCAGTGTTCCAATTATAGTCAACAACGTGATGGAAACTGGATTCTGCGATCGCGCGGCCGAGTTGGTTGCCGTAAGGATCGGTCGAATGCTCAAAGGCTACAACAAGGTTGAAATCTCTGCCGGTCGCCTTACTTGAACCTTTGGCGATCACACGTGCTGAATCATTCGGTGACCCCACAGCGCCTTCGTGGGGATGTGCAGGGAAATATTCAATGTTTGAACCATCAGGGCGTCGCAGCAGTTCGTGCTTCACAACCGCATCGATCTTTTGGTAATCGCCGTTCGCGCCCGAATGATAGTTTGGGAAATCAATATTCGTCGTGTACGGGTCATCGCGCACGTTGCGGGAAGGGTCAGGATCAGGATTCTTCGAATGAAAGTAATGGGCCGCCCCGATACCTCCCAGTGTGCAAAGCGACGAGCCCAGATCATTGTGGTCCCGCGCTGAAAAGATCGCGCCGCCGCGTTTGCGAAACCTGGTGATTCCCGCGCAATCAGTCGGTGTAAGTCCTTCGCCAAGGTCTAGGGCAAAAAGCCAAAGCTGATCGAAATCAGACTCGTCTAATGTGCTTAGGATGGGATCGACTCCATCGGAACCGGCTTCACGATCTCGTGTGGTCACATCGTAAAGCGAATCTCCATTGTCGCCGTTAAGCGAACGCAGATGCTCGGTCAGAAGCGAAAATCGGCCGATGTGCCAGTCGTCTTCGGCGTAAGGGATCGTGGTCTGAAGAAGAATTTTTACAGGCTTTTTCACTTATGAATTATTTCGGTAATTGCTCGAAGAAAAGATCGTTCGGGTAACAATATCCCCACTCCTCACCTGGCTCGAACGACTCAATAATCGGATGCTTCAGCGAATTGTAATGTTTTGTGGCGTGCCGATTGGGCGAACTGTCGCAGCAACCAACGTGGCCGCAGGACATGCAAAGCCTCAAATGCACCCAGCTAGCTCCGATCTTGAGGCAATCCTCACAGCCGTCAGCGCTTGGTTCGACATTCCGGATCTCGGAGAAATGTTCGCAGCTTTCCATTTTAGCTTTCTTCCGTTTCCACTAATTCTATTTTGGCCGGGCGGTATTTTCCAATCGGCCTTGTGAGTGGAACAAATCGTTCGTCGGAATAACACCATGCCCAATTGTCGCCATCTTCGAGCGAAGCCATTATCGGATGGCCCTCGCTGTGGTAGTGCTTCGTCGCATGCTTGTTCCGTGATGAATCGCAGCAGCCGACGTGGCCGCACTCGAGACACATGCGGAGATGCACCCATTTGTAGTTGTTTTTTACACACAGCTCGCAGCCTTCGTTACTTCGTGGGCGAAATATGGTGGCTTCGCTTTCATGTTGGCAAGGGACCAATCGTGGCGAAATCTCACCTTCCTCTTCGTGTTCGTAAACATAAAGACTCTCGAACCACACACCGGCGGCCAGAGCCAGGAGCAGGATCGCGACAACAGCGTAGGGCGGAAGCATTGTTCCGAAGACCGCAGTGGCGATAGCAACCGCGATCGAGATCAGCCGGCCATTGATGAGGGTGCAGACGCCCGAAAAGATGCGAACAGCTGTTACGGCCGTCAAATAGGCAGCGACACCGCCGCCAAGCATGACACTCGTCGAAAGCTGAACGCGCCCATTAATGGCGTCCTTTATTGCATGTTCAGCGCCGATGCCGATAATGACGATGCTCGCGACGATAAAATAATGACTTTGGATATACATGAACCGCGAAAGCAATCGGTCCGACTTGATCGCGTTGTCTTCGACGAAATCGAAGTTGATCCACCAAATGCATGCGGCCATCGCAAATCCGAGAGCTGCCGTACCTGCGGTTGCAAATGTCCACGGAACACCTGCGGCGCCATTCGCAGTTGCGATCACCGCCTCACCTAAAACTATGATCGTGAAAAGACCGAAACGCTCGGGGATGTGAGTGCGGTCGAAGGGGATTATTCGCGTCAACCGTGTGTTGATGAACGGCGTGGAAAGTTCCAGCAATATCACCCCGATCCAAATGTAATATCGAACAGGCGGCGCGAAAAGCAGCGACAAAAGCAGGACCAGAGCTGCGGTTCCGAACCCCCCGATGTATTGCACCGCAAGGCTTCGGCCTACGGGCACATAATATGCCGTACGCGTATATTGAGCTACCAGGAGCAACCGTACTGCAGCGTAGCAGGTCACGAACTGGACATCGCCCGAAAGGGAAAACGCACCTCCGATCGTCAATGATAATGCAACGACCGCAAGCATAGAGGCGAATGTCAGAACACGATATTCAGCCTCTTCGCTTTCGAAACGGTCGGCATAAAACGTGTATCCGACCCACGACCACCATACGAGAATAAAAAGGACGAGGAATTCCAGGAATGCGGTCAGATCAGAGTCGCGGCCAAGAACAGCAGCGACCTTAGACACCGCAAGTACGAAGACAAGATCGAAGAAAAGTTCGAGCCAACTTGCGTGGCGTTCGCGCTCGTCGCTGTCGAGTGTCAAAAGCCTCTGACGAACGCGTCTTCTCTGTGGTGTCGGAGATTCGTCTGCCATTTTGTACAGGTATCCATAATTCTTACACAATTTGCGAATTTTATTGACTTCGCTCAGTGAGGTGTCGTAGATTTGGCAGATTCCAATAAAAGGAGAATTTTTATGCCGGAAAAAGTTTCGCCTATTCCAAAGGGATATGAGGGTATTACACCCTATTTGATTTGCCGCAATGCCGAAGCCGCGATGGATTTTTATAAGCGCGCATTCGGCGCCGAAGAGCTATATCGCGTCGGCCAACCGGGCTTGGTCGGCCATGCCGAGATGAAGATCGGCAACGCGATCTTTATGCTGGCGGACGAATTTCCGCCAATGGCGCAAAGCCCGGAAACGGTCGGCGGCTCGCCTGTAAGTTTGTATATCTATGTCGTGGATGTGGATTCATTTACCGAAAAAGCGATCGCGGAAGGACTTGAAGTTTTGAAACCCGTTTCGGACCAGTTTTACGGAGACCGTTCGGGGCATTTCAAGGACCCGTTCGGACATCTCTGGGGCTTTGCAACGCACAAGGAAGATCTGACGCCGGAGGAGATCGGCGAACGCGCCAAGGCCGCTCACGGCGGTTGAAAATAGTTTCTAAACGAAAATAGGGCAGGCAATAAATCAAAGGAGCTTGGAAAAATGAACAAGAAATTCCTTATCACTGGAGTTGCGTGCACCGTCGTAGGATTTGCGCTCAGCTTTTTGATCCACGGCGTTCTTTTGTCTGACGAATACATGAAGCTTGTTTCGAGCGGCATCTTTCGCTCGGAAACGGAGGCGCAGGGATTATTCCACTTCATGATCATTGCGAACGTACTGATCGGTTTTGCCTTTGCGTGGATCTATTTGCAGGGCATCGAATCGGGCGTGGAATGGTGGAAACAGGGACTCCGTTTTGGCCTGGCGGTCGCTTGCCTGGCAGCGATCCCAATGTATCTGATCTATTACGTGATCGAGCCGATGCCGGGAATGCTTGTTGTCAAACAGATCGTATTCGACACCGGGGCGATGTTGGTCAACGGGTTGGTTGCAGCGTTTATCAACAAGGAAAGGATGGCTTGATCACAGCGTGATTACCGACGTGCGCGAATATGCTTGAACGCGAAACTCTCGCTTTTCTTGAGAAGCTCGAAAAAAACAACAGCCGTGAATGGTTCAATGCCAATAAAACGGCATTCGAATCCGCGAACGCAAATGTGACCGCGTTCACCGGCTCGCTTATCGATAAGTTCGGAAAATTCGATCCGGAGATCGCGGGGCTCGACCCGAAAGCCTGCGTCTTTCGTATCTATCGCGATATTCGGTTTTCAAAAGACAAAAGCCCGTACAAAACGAATCTGGGTGCCTACATTGCTCCGGGCGGACGCAAATCGATGGCGCCCGGCTACTATTTTCACGTTCAGCCCGGGAGATGCTTCTTTGCCGGCGGCAAGCACATCCCAGACGGCAGCGAACTGTTGAAGATCCGAAATGCGATCGTAAAGAATACCGACGAGTTTTTGAAGATCATTAACAAGAAGAGTTTTCGCGACACATTCGGCGAGCTGCAGGGCGACAAGCTAAAATCGCCGCCGAAAGGATTCGACACGGAACATAATGCGGTCGAATATCTTAAACTCAAGGAGTTTATGGCGTTCGTCGAGTTTCCGAACGAAAAAGAATTGTCAGGTCAAGACTTTCCGAAATCCCTCGCAAAGATAGCTAAAGAAATGTTTCCGCTGGTCACCTTTTTAAGAAAGGCGCTGAAAAACTGAAATCACGGGCTCAGCGGCCATTTTCTTTTTCGATGGCGTCGATCTTTTCGACTCGCCGTTCATGACGCCCGCCTTCGAAATCAGCCGAAAACCACGCCCGGACGATTCTTTCCATCTCTTCAGGTGTGCTGAATCTTGCCGGCAGGGAAAGCACGTTTGCATTGTTGTGCTCTCGTGCGAGGCGGGCGATCTCTTCGTTCCAGGCAACCGCAGCGCGCACGCCATGCACTTTGTTAGCCGTGATCGCCATACCCGTACCCGAGCCGCAAACAAGCAAACCCTGCTCAAAATCGCCTTTTGAAACGGCGTCTGCGACCTTTTTTGCGTAATCGGGATAATCGACCGAATCCGGGGAATCAGTGCCCATATCTTCGTAATCAACGCCGATATCGTCGAGCGTTTTCTTTAACAATTCTTTTTCTTCGAAGCCGGCATGGTCGGCACCCAAAGCGATTCGTTTGGTCATAGAAGCATTTTAACCTAAATCCCTTGCCGTTTCTGGAGGGGTAAAGAAAAATTGGTTCAACCTTTCGAAAAGAACTATAATCCAATCAGCACCGGCCGCCGCGGATGTTTCAAATCATCGCAAAACCCCTATTTCTGTGTATTCTCGCTTTCGTGTGTCTAGCGAGCGATCTTGCCGCGCAGGATTTTCTGCCTGAGCTCGTCAAGCGCATTAAGCCCTCCGCTGTCGCGATCGAAACGTTTGACAACCGCGGTAACAGCCTTTCTCGCGGTTCCGGGTTTTTTACAGCCATCGACCGGATAATTACGAATCGGCACGTGATCGAACGTTCGAGCCGTGTTGAAGTTCA
>JBJMGN010000328.1:0-9062 GCA_045807885.1 Pyrinomonadaceae bacterium
TATCGAAGATCGTCTCCGTCGCGCAGTTCAACGGCCTCGTTCTCGCCGGTCGACGCGCCGCTCGGCACCGCCGCCCGCCCGGTCGTGCCGTCTTCCAGCGAAACCTCCGCCTCGATGGTCGGATTCCCGCGGGAGTCCAGAATCTCCCGTGCCCAAACTTGCTCGATCAAGCTCATGCGATTTTTGCTCCAAATGAAAATTGAATCCATCTAATCGTATATTCAGGCAAGTGAAAAACAAAATCAGGTTTATCGTACAAATTTCGGGAATCGTTTTCCGGTTCGGTCTGATAGCCCTCCCTGACAGCAGGGCTTTTGCAGTTGTGTTGCAATGATAATACTGCTTCTAATCAACGCAATGTTGTGATAAGATGCCGGTAGCCTGAATTCCAAATTCTCGGCCGCTGATCTTTGAAAAAAAGAATGATCTTTGGACTTGTTCGCCTGTCCTATCGTCCACAACGATAGTCGCGGTCTGAAACTGTTAACTCTAATCATCTCAGTAAGTTGCCACACGTGTGGCGCAATTTTTAAAAAAATCGTCGAATTGCGCTTTTCAAATCGCTGTAATTGTTGAAAACAAGCAGCTTGCTTGTCCACCAGCGGCGAGTGGACACCCAGTGGACAGCCTGTGGACAGTCGGTGGACAGTTTAGGCGATTTTGTTGAAGGGAAAGTTAGGAAACCGGGTCGCTGGATTTGGTAGGTTCGAGGCGTACTTCGAGGATTCGGCGTTTCGCGGCTTTTTCCACACGAAAAACGTGCCCGTTGAATGGAACGGACTCGCCTTCGTTCAATATCCGGCCCGCTTCGGCCATTAGAAAGCCCGCGATCGTTGTATATCCTTCCGAGATCGGGATATTCAACCCTAAACGCTTGTTAAGATCGCGTACAGCAAGGCCGCCGTCGAGAACGCAGCTACCGTCGGGCTGTTGGTGGATCTGCTCATTTACTTCCGTGTCATGCTCGTCGGAAATATCGCCTACTATCTCTTCCAGCAGGTCTTCCAAGGTAATGATGCCTTCGACGCCCCCGTGTTCGTCGACCACAAACCCGAAGTGAAACTTTTCCCGCTGCATCTGCCGCAGCACATCTTCAAGCCTTGCAGTGTCGACGACGTATTGCGGCTTTTGCGTGATCGACGCGAGATCGAACGTCGCCGGCTGCGTAAGAGCAGAGAGAACGTCCTTTACGTGAACAATACCGGCAATGTCGTCAAGCGAGCCGCGATAAACCGGCAGCCGCGAATATCCGTAATTCCGAAAGGCCTCCGCGACCTCTTCAAGTGTGTAGTCAGCCTGAACTGCAACGATCTCAGTACGCGGTATCATCGCCTCTTCGACCGTCGTCTCGGAAAATTCGAACACCTGGTCGATCAGGCGTTGTTCTTCCTCATTCACGTGGCCGCTCTTCTGCGACATTCGTATCATGTGACGGATCTCGTCTTCGGTGTAAGTCGATGCGTGTTCGCTTGTCGCTTCGATCCCGAATACTCGAACAACCCGCGCACTTGCCCAGTCGAGCGCATGTATGGGAAGTTTGAAGATCGTGTAAAAGATCTGCATCGGCAACGCCGTAGCCATCGCGACCTTTTCCGCCAATTTCAGCCCGAACAGCTTCGGCGCCTGTTCGCCGAATACAATATGAAGCGTTGTGATGACGGCGAAGGCAATGCCGTAAGAGATCCAATGGCGCCAACTCGCCAACGCCTCCGGCAGGCTGTCAAAAACTCCGCCGAGCGCTGCTTCGACAACCGGCTCGCCGAGGGCTCCCAATCCCAGAGAAGCAAGAGTAATTCCAAGCTGGGATGCTGAAAGGTACGCGTTCAGATTATCCAGTAGCACCAGCAAACGCTTTGCAGAGACGTGGCCCTCCGCTGCGAGAGCCTCAATTCGCGACCGCCGGACACCTACAAACGCAAATTCAGCGGCGACGAAGAATCCGTTGAGAAAAACTAGCAGGGCCACAAGCGCAATCTTGATCAATGTCGAAGCAAGCGTCGGCGCTTCTGGGAGCGTTCCAATATCGGATGCAAAAAAGAGTAGGAATAAACTGGCAGGATCGTCCATTAATTGTGTTGAGAAGTGATTATAGCATAGTCTTCGCGGGTCCATTGCCGGCGTACATGTCGATCAGTTCCGTGATGAGCAGTTGGCACGACCCGCAGCCCGACCCGGCATTGCAAGCAGCGGCGATCTCAGCGACATCTGACGCAATATTTTGTTCTATCAGGTTTACTATCGTCTCTTCTGAAATGCCGAAACAAGTGCAAATGAGGGCTTTTTCGCCCTGAAACTCTTCTATGATCTTTCTCCGGTGGTCGGCAAGTGCAGCCCGAAACGCTTCGACAGCGACCTGTACGCAGTGCGAGCGGTTGGACGAGATCTCGCCGAGGGCTTCCGAAATATCAGGTTCCAGTGAGGAGAATCCGTGCAGGTCGGTCAGGCGGGTCCCGAGTGTTACTGAAGCGATCGTTTCCGCTGCTGCGATCATCATCCCGCAGCCATTGGTCGTGTACCGTATGTCGACAATTTGCTTTATCGAACCATCGATATTCAGCGAGAAACATATTCCCGCGCCGCATTGAAAGCTCGCTGCCCGCCCGGTAGCATCGTCCGTTTTGCAGCTTCCGACAAAACGCAGATGGTTCAGGATCTCATCGGTTTCTTTGGAATATACACTCACCGAAAAGATTTTGACATAGATCGGAAGTTCGGCTCATACGGCATGAAAGGTCGAAGCGATTTGTGTAGAATTGCTTGAATGCGTTTCGTTCTGTTCAACATTGCTTTGATTTCCGTTTGCCTTCAGCTCGCCTGCACGCCCGCAGCGCCGCCAGTAGCGATCGGCAATAAACCGGTTTCCGTAAACGGTGTGCGAACAAATGAAGCCCGCGAAACGGCGACCGTCGATCTATTAGAGATGAGCTGGGCGGGATTTGACGGCGGCGTTACAAAATTAAAGGACCTGAATGGAAAGGCGGTCATTCTCGATTTTTGGGCGACGAACTGTCCGCCATGTATCGAAGAAATTCCGCATTTGCTCAGCTTGAAATCCAAATATGGCGAGGAACTCGTCGTTATAGGCCTCCATGTCGGCGACGATGAGGACCGCAAGAATGTGCCGGCGTTCGTAGATAAATTGAAGATCACGTATCCACTTGCAGATCCGGACACGGCCCTGAAAGATTTTATTTTTCAAACTAATTCTGCGATCCCGCAAACTGTGGTTTTCGATCGAAAGGGCGCGATGATACGAAAGATCGTGGGCTTTAATTCCGAGATCGGGGCGGAACTGGATCGGGCCGTTGAACGAGCTGTCGGTGCCGCGACTCAGAATTAAGATGAAAACGAGCCAACGAATATCGGCGGGCGGGGTTGCATACCGGAAACTCGACGGCCGAACCGAGATCGCGATCATTCGGACATCGAAAGAAGGCCGCTGGCAGATCCCCAAAGGGATCATTGATCCGGGCGAAACTCCCGAACAAGCCGCGCTGCGTGAAGTTCGCGAAGAGGCCGGCATACATTGCGAACTTGGCGAAAAACTCGATTCGATCGACTATTGGTACGTCGATCGCTGGGGCAATGAACCTGTTCGGGTTCATAAGTACGTGCACTTCTTTTTGATGCAGTACTTGAACGGAGATATTAACGACCACGATGACGAAGTTGAAGAAGTTTGTTGGGCCGACCTGAACGAAGCCATAGGCCTTTTGGCATTTCCAGCCGAAAAGCGAATTCTAACCAAGGCAAAAGATCTAATCGTCTGATCGATATGCGTGACATCCCGGTAGGCAACGGTTCGCTGCTGATAAACTTCGACGAAAAATATCAGATCCGGGATATTTATTTCCCGCACGTCGGGCAGGAAAATCATACTGAAGGCTACCCTTGTCGTTTCGGTGTATGGGTCAACGGCGATTTTGCCTGGATCGGAGACGATGAAGGATGGACCCGCGATCTCCGATATGTTCAGGATACACTTCTTACTGATGTCGAGCTGAGTAACAATTCACTCGGCGTCAGCTTCGAATGCAATGACACGGTCGCAAGCCACGACAACGTTTTTCTCCGTAGAGTCAGGGTCAAAAATCTTCGCGACGGCCGGGCCTCATTCCGCGTCTTCCTTCATCACGACCTTCGTATATACGAAAACAAATTTGGTGATACGGCGTTTTTCGATCCGCAGACCGGCGGCATGATCCATTACAAAAAACACCGCTATTTTCTGATAAATACAGATCCGCATTTCGTCTCGTATGCTACTGGAAGAAAGGCATTTCAGGGGAAGGAAGGCACGTGGCGTGATGCCGAGGACGGCAATTTACAAGGAAGCGTTATCACCGAGGGCTCCGTCGATTCAACTATTGGAGTTCACTTCGATCTGGAACCCAAAGGAGAATTTGAATTTTTTTACTGGATGGCGGCCGGCATTTCATATGAAGAGGTAACCGAACTTAACGATCTTGTAAAGAAACGCGGCCCGCAGAAATACCTCGAATATACCGAGAACTATTGGCGAGCCTGGGTTAACAAAAATGAACGGGTTTTTAATCACGTACCCGAGCGGATCATCGACTTGTTCAATCGCTCTTTGCTGATCACCCATACACAGATCGACCGGGGGGGTGCAATACTCGCAGCCAACGACCATGATGTTGCCGAACGAGCGACCGACCATTACAGCTATCTTTGGACGCGAGATGGTGCATTTGTCGCAAACGCTGTGGATCGGGCGGGTTATTCACATATCGCTCGAAAGTTTTTCGATCTATGCGGCCGCGTAGTGCATAAAGACGGCTATTTCCTCCAGAAGTACAATGCTGACGGCACCGTAGCATCGAGCTGGCATGCGTGTTGGGACCCGAAAACTAAGCGTAACCTGGCCCCGATACAGGAAGATGAAACAGCGTTGGTTCTGTGGGCATTATGGGAGCATTACGCGCTGTTTCGAGACATCGAATTCGCGCATCGGCTTTATCGACAAATGGTCATTCCATGTGCAGACTTTATGGTTTCATTTCGAAACCGGGACACGGGCTTGCCTGAGCCTAGTTGGAACCTCTGGGAGGACCGCCGCGGCGTGCATACGTTCACATGTGCGACCGTTGTTGCCGGATTGCGCGGTGCAGCGAATTTTGCAGAAGTGTTCGGCGAAACCGAACGGGCAGAACTATATCGGTCCGTCGCTGAGCAGATGGTCGCAGCTATTCGGGAACATCTCTATAGCGAAAAATACGATCGGTTCTTACGCAGTCTGCTCGCCGGTGACAACGACGAGCTTTATGCCGATAACACGGTTGATGCGTCGTTATTCGGAATATTTTATTTCGGCTGTTTCGACGTCGACGATGCCGCAGTGACAAAAACAATGTCTGCTGTAGCCGAAAAACTCAAGAACGACGGAGGCATCACACGGTTCGAAAACGACGGTTATATGCGTTCGGGCGAAACAGGCCTTGGAAACTCCTGGTTCATATCGACACTTTGGCTGGCCGAATATTATATTGCGAAAGCAAAGGTGATTGCGGATCTCGACCCTGCGATGAAGCTTATCGAATGGTGTGCAGACCGTGCCCTGCCTTCAGGCGTGCTTTCCGAGCAGTTTGACCCAGTCATTGGAAAGCAATCGTCGGTTTCACCTTTAACCTGGTCGCATTCGACATTTGTTTCGACAGTTTTGAGTTTTCAGCGAAAGGCGACTCTTCTACAGGGCTCTTAATGAGTTACCAATCTTATCCGGCCGCGAGTGCGACAATATTTGGACACTAAATGAGAAAGGCGAAAATTCTTGCCACGCTCGGCCCTGCGTCGAGTAACGAAAAGGTGATCACAGCGATGATCTCTTCCGGCGTTTCTGCCGTGCGAATCAATATGTCGCATGGGACTTATGATGATCACCTAAATAACATCAACCTTGCGCGTGCCGCGGCCCAAAAACTTGGACGACCGATCGCGATTCTTGTAGACCTCTCGGGACCGAAAATACGAACACGAACACTTGTCGGTGGGCTGCCTGTCGAGTTGAAGGAAGGCGCGACTTTCGTTATCACTACAAGGGAGGTCGAAGGAAATGAGTTTGAGGTTTCTACGAATTTTGCCGGGCTGCCCGGGACGGTCAAGCCTGAAGAATCGATTTTGATCGACGACGGCAGTATCGAGCTTCGTGTCGAATCTGTAAGCGGGCCAGACGTTCGCTGTCGCGTGGTCGTCGGCGGTGTGTTGCTCGAACGTAAGGGCATCAATCTCCCGAACACCCATTTGCCGATCCCGTCGATGACCGAAAAGGATCGAGCCGATCTCGAATGGGCGATGGGACAAAACGTCGACTACATTGCCCTTTCGTTCGTTCGTACGGCGAACGATTGCCGCGAAGTTAAAGACCTTATCAAGCAGTTGAATAAAAGAGCTGATGGCCGAGCGCTGCTTGTCGCTAAGATCGAGAAACGTGAAGCGATCGAAAACCTGGACGACATAATTGCGGAAACCGATGGCGTAATGGTAGCCCGTGGTGATTTGGGCGTCGAAACGTCCGTCGAGCATGTACCGGTTTACCAGAAGCGCATAATCGAACGTGCTGTTGCAAACGATAAGTTCGTGATCACGGCCACACAGATGCTGCAGTCGATGATCGAAAGCCCGAATCCCACGCGCGCGGAAGCGTCGGACGTTGCGAATGCCGTGTGGGACGGCACCGATGCAGTGATGCTTTCGGCGGAAACCGCTTCGGGTCAATATCCAGTCGAAACAATCCGCACGATGGCGCGCATTATCGATGCCGCCGAAACTATAAAACCCGAGCAACTCAGGCGACCGGTGAAGTTCTCGCTGCCGCCTTCAGGGCGGACAAGCCAGGCACTTTGCAAAGCTGCAGCACACGCGGCTAAGGAAATGGAAACTGAAAAGGTGGCGGTCTTTACCGAATCGGGGCTGATGGCGAGAAGACTTTCTTCAGTGCGGTCCGGACTGCAGACCTTTGCACTAACCTCTTCACAAGATGTATATAACCAACTCGGATTGATCTGGGGTGTGATGCCGTTCTATCAAGGCGATTTTGCGGAACGAGCGGAACGGGCGATCGGCGAAGGAACAATGATGGATCTTCTGAATTCGCAACCCGACAAGACAGGCGAACTTTTGAATACAGGGGAAAAGACGTTGCTCGACGCCGGGGTTGTTTCGGACGCAGAAACGATAATCATGATGGCCGGCCGGCTTTCTGGCCACGGACTTTCGAGCTCAGTGATCGTCTGGACGATCGGCTCTGACATCGCCCGGCAATAGATCAAGAGATCGCTGTTCCAAACAAGCGACCGACCAACGCTGTCGCGGCCATAGCAGCAGAGCCCCAAAAAAGAACCCGCAATGCACCTTTCGCGAGACTCGCGCCGCCGGCACGAGCCGCAACCGCCCCGAGCAACGCAAGAAAACAAAGTGAGCTGACCGCGACGAGCGGAATTAAATATGAAGCGCCGGTAAGCGCCGCAACACAAAGCGGCAACGCAGCACCAATGCCAAAGCTTCCGGCCGAAAATAAAGCGGCTTGAAGCGGCCTGGCTGTAGTGATCTCCGAAATGCCGAGCTCGTCTCGCGCGTGGGCACCCAACGCATCGTGTTCCATCAGCTGTAAAGCCACTTCCCTGGCGAGTTCCGGTTTCAAGCCTCGCTTTACATAGATACCTGATAGTTCCATGATCTCGCCTTCCACATCGACGGCAAGCTCACGTTTTTCGCGCTCAAGATCCGCCTTTTCGGTATCGGCCTGTGAATGAACAGAAACGTATTCGCCGGCTGCCATCGACATCGCACCTGCGACCAGACCGGCAAGTCCCGCGATCAAAACCGCTTCCCTGTTAGCCTCTGCGGCAGCAACGCCTATCAATAGACTTGCAGTCGAAACTATGCCGTCGTTCGCTCCGAGTACAGCGGCCCGAAGCCAACCGACGCGGTCGGTACGATGAAATTCGCGATGTCGCATTTAGAAGAAGCTTAGCGCCAATTCGGCGGTTCGGCCGGCTGATAAACAACCTCTCCATCCTGGCGGACAAAGTGGCCTTCCCATTTTGCCGGTCCTGCATCGGCGATCTGGTGCGAAGGAATGCTTGCCCCGGCCGTTTCTGGATACAGGGCCTTCCATTCTTCGCCGAAGAAAAACCAAAGAGCATATACGCATGATGCCGTACCGATCGGAACATTCATCGCGCTTAGTACTGCCGCGACAATACTTGCTATCCGTGCCCACGGTTTTCTGTTTTTCAGCGCGTAATAAGCAATAAAGTTGGGTGAGATAAGGACAAAATGGATAAAGGAAAAAACAACGAAAAATGTTACGAGAAACACCGCCGGGAATCCGTCGTCAGGAGGCCGGCTTCCCGCTAAAATCGCAACAACGAACAACAATACCAACAGGACGATTGCTGCCTGAAACAATCCGTTTGCAAGGAATGTCCACGAAATGTACTTATTGTGCTCTTCGGGAGTCATAGAGAAGCAATCTATTGGTCCGCAGCGACGATCTGCGCGACGGTTTCCTGTTTGATTCCTTTTCCGTTGCGCTTGTTGTACTCAGAAAGTGATATCTGCGGATCGCGCCAGGCATCGAGATGGCCGACCTGGTGAACGCATTGGATCGTACACGTCGGTGCGCACCATTTTTCAGTGTTGTACTCCCGGGCCATATCTTCTTGAGTGTATTCGAGCAGTGGAATTCCCGGCGTGCCACGCTGCTGCGAACACCAATTGACCATGCCAAATTCGTCGATGTACAGATAACGCGCTCCGGCACGGCATCGCCATTCGTATTCGCCGCCTTCAACCAATTGATCTTGGAACCAGTTCCACCGAGCGTAAGACCGTGTGCCTTTCGATTTTATTTCGCGGTAAACTTCTTTCTCGCGATCGGTCAACCCCTTATTCAGGCCCATCTCGTCATGGATAACGCCGACTGTCGACGAAAAGCCAAGCTCTCGAGCTCGATTTGCTATCTGAAGTGCCTCGTTTGGATTAGCAACGCCACCGCCAACGACCGAATTGATATTCACCTTAAATTTCGCGTGGTCGCT
>JBJMGN010000329.1:0-2972 GCA_045807885.1 Pyrinomonadaceae bacterium
TATCCGTGTGTGATCCTGCTGGGCTACAATTCTATCGGCGAGTTTTAATCTGTCGCGTTGACGAACAATGCGCAGATCGCCGATACTGGTACGAAGATGATTCATCTCGGCAAAAACACGAAATCGACGATCGTCTCGAAAGGCATCTCGGCGGGAAGGTCGAACAACAGTTATCGCGGGCTCGTAAAAGTAATGCCGAAGGCGGCCAACGCCCGGAACTACACGCAGTGCGATTCGATGCTGATCGGCGGGAAGTCGGAGGCGAACACGTTTCCGTACATCGAGGTGATGAACAGCTCTTCGAAGGTCGAGCACGAAGCGACGACGTCGAAGATCTCGGAAGAGCAGCTTTTCTATCTGCAGCAACGTGGGATATCGCAGGAAGACGCCGTGTCGCTCATCATCAACGGCTTTTGCAAAGAGGTCTTTCGCGAGCTGCCGATGGAATACGCCGTTGAGGCGACGAAGCTTTTGGGATTGAAGCTGGAAGGCGCGGTCGGTTAAGACTGGAGCGCAGGCGTCTCGCCTGCATTGAGATTTGAAACTTGACGGCGAGGCTTAGCAATATGCGAAACAGCCTAGTGTTTTGGGTTCTTTTTTTGATCTTTGTCATTTCAGGAACCGTCTCTGCGCAAGGTGCGAAGCCGGTCGTTCAGACCAAGGAATCGCAGGCGAAAATGACGCCGCAGCGTTCGCTCGCAAGATTAAAGGAAGGTAATGGGCGGTTCGTTTCGGGAAAAGCCCACGATCATGCGAACTTCCGCGCCGAAGTTGCCGCGACAGGCAAAGGGCAGTATCCGTTCGCGGCGATCGTTAGCTGTATCGACGCTCGAGTGGATACGGATTCGATATTCGATCTGAACAACGGAGATGCGTTCGACGCCCGGGTCGTCGGTGGGATCGTCGATGCGGACATCCTCGGCAGCCTCGAATACGCCACCGAGGAAGCAGGTGCGAAGCTGATCGTCGTGCTCGGACACACGCATTGCGGGGGTATCAAAGGTGCCTGTGACGATCTGCACATGGGAAATCTAACGGGCGCACTGGCGAAGATCCGCCCGGCGGTTCAAACGGTCGCAAAAGATTGGAAGGATGGCGAGACGAACTCGAAGAATGACAAGTTTGTCGATGCGGTGATGCGAGAGAACGTAAAGCTTGTGATCAGGAATATCCGCGAACAGAGCGAGATCATTCACGAGCTGGAGAAAAAAGGAAAGGTCATGATCGTCGGGGCCGCATACGACGTTGATTCAGGATGCGTGACGTTTTTCGATCAATAATCTAAAAACCTGAAATGAAAACAATCCAACCAAGCGGGCAGCCGACGCCCAAGGGACATTACTCACCGGGCATCGAGCACGACGGGCTTGTCTACGTTTCAGGCCAGCTGCCGATGGACCTGGAAACGCGTGAACCGTTTGCCGGCGACATAGAAACGCAAACCGAGCTTGCGTTGAGAAATGTCGAAGCTGTGCTGCAGGCGGCAGGAAGTGATCTGAATCACGTTTTGCAGATGACGATCTATGTTTCGGATATTGAGCTTTGGGGTGCGGTAAACGAGACCTATGCACGCGTGATGGGCGGTCATCGGCCGGCGCGGGCGGTTATTCCGGTGAAGGACCTGCACTTTGACACGAAGATAGAGATAGCGGCGATAGCGGCGGTGAAAGAATGAATCTGCTTCAATATTTCGGGATCGATTGGTTTGCTACGGCTTGTGGTTTGATGGCGGTCGCACTTTTGAGCAACAAGAACAAATTCGGCTTTCTGATCTTTATGATGGCGAGTTTGAGCTGGATCACATTCGGTCTGATCGTCGGAAGCTGGGCGGTTGTCACAGGCAGCTCGATATTCTTTGTGATGCATTTTCGCGGATTTTTGAAGTGGCGGCGAGACGAATTGGAAAACAGGTATTTGCAGACCCAGCAAATAAAGGTGGCGAAATGAGATACGACATTTATCAGATCGATGCGTTTACAAAAGAGCCTTTCAAGGGAAACCCCGCTGCGGTCGTGCCGTTTGATGCGTGGCCGGCCGATGAGGTGATGCAGAACATCGCGCTCGAAAACAATTTGGCCGAGACCGCGTTTTTCAGTCCCGATGGCGACAATTTTGGCCTTCGCTGGTTCACACCGACGGTCGAGATGGACCTCTGCGGACACGCGACGCTCGCCACCGGCTATTTGATATTTGAAGTTCTGGGAACGGACAAGAAGATATTGCGGTTTCAAACGCTTAGCGGCGAGCTGACCGTGGAAAAGCAAGGCGACCAATACGTAATGGATTTCCCGTCGCGGCCTGCATCGCCTTTTGAAGCTCCGGCCGGATTGATCGAAGCGATCGGCGCTGAGCCGAAAGAAGTTTTGAAAGCGAACGATTATCTGCTCGTATTCGAGAACGAATCACAAGTGAAAGCGATCAAGCCCGATCTCGCCGCGCTCAAGCAGGTCGCACCTCGCGGTGTTATTGTTTCCGCACCGGGCGACTCATCGGATTTCGTTTCGCGATTTTTCGCACCGGCTGTCGGGGTTGACGAAGATCCGGTTACGGGTTCGACACATACCACGCTAATCCCATATTGGGCAGAGCGTTTGGGCAAGAAAGAGCTTTTTGCACGGCAGGTCTCATCACGAGGCGGTGAGCTTTTCTGTGAACTTCGCGGTGAACGTGTGAAGATCGGCGGGCAGGCCACGTTGTATTTGAAGGGCGAGATCTATGTCGAAACGACCGAGCCGCGTGTAGCGAGTGCGTAACAATGGTCGAAGTTCGTATCGCAATACCAGACGATTCGGCCGCGATCGCCGAGGTGCTTCTCGAAGCCTTCGGAGCGTATCGTGACGAATATACGCCGGAAGCATTCGCTATTGTGACACCTTCAGCCGATGAGATCGCAAAGCGATCTGACGAAGGGCCGCAGTGGGTGGCATCGCTTGACGGCAAGATCGTAGGAACGGTTTCCGTCACGGTCGAGG
>JBJMGN010000330.1:0-9418 GCA_045807885.1 Pyrinomonadaceae bacterium
TCAAACTCTTATGCCGTTAAGTGGCATCACTGACGACAGAAACAATTACGTCCCTTCTAAGGATGGACAGCGCTTTCTAATCAATACACTTGCGGAAAGCGCAAATTTGCAGCCTCTGATCCTTGTTTTGAATTGGGCCAACGAGATACATAAATAGCGATGTTATGAAACGCTGCCCGCAATGCGGACGAGACTATAATGACGATTCGTTGAGCTTTTGCCTCGACGACGGATCGGAGTTGTTATTTGGCCCAAGTTCGTCCGACGAGCCGGCGACCGCGATCTTGTCGGAACCGCCCGCGTCGGCGGGCAACCCATTCTCTGAGTCAGCGACGCGAGCGCAGATACACACTACCGCGTCGGAAGGCGAGGGCCCTGGTAGTTTGGGCAACTCGCCGGGTAAGCAGAGAACTTCCGCAAATCGAACGATAAAGCCACTGGCAATTTTGATCGCGGCTGTCTTGGTCATCGCCGCAGTTTTCTTTGGCTACCGATATTTCTCATCGCCTGCCTTAAGACAGATCGAATCCATCGCCGTTATGCCATTTGTCAATGAAAGCGGTAACAGCGACGCAGAATATTTGTCCGATGGGATGACTGAGTCGCTGATCAACAGCTTGTCGCGGCTTCCTAAACTTGCAGTCAAAGCTCGCAGTTCTGTTTTTCATTACAAGGGCAAGGATATGTTGCCGCAACAGATCGGAGATGAACTGAACGTACAGGCCGTTTTGAGCGGGCGGGTTATTCAGCGGAGCAGCGACTTGACGTTGTATCTGTCGTTAATTGATGCGCGAACGGGAAATCAGATTTGGGGTGAACAATACAATCGCAAGCATGCCGACCTCGTTTCATTGCAAAGTGAAATAGCACGTGACGTGTCACAAATGCTCCGAGTGCATTTGTCGGGAGCGGAAGAACAGAAGCTCGCAAAAAACTATACGAAAAACGCCGAAGCCTATCAGGAATTTCTCAAAGGTCGCTATTTCTCTGGAAAGTCCACCGAAGATGGATTGAAGAAAAGCGTTGAACATTTTCAACGCGCTATCGAACTCGACCCGAACTACGCGCTGGCTTACGCCGGTCTCGCAAATGCTTACTGGTATGCCAGCGACCTTCAGTTTGCGCCGAGAGACGTTATGCCAAAAGCAAAAGCGGCAGCACTCAAAGCAATCGAAATTGACGAAAGCCTAGCCGAAGCCCACGCCGGATTGGGTATTTTCAAGACGGCTTACGATTGGGACTGGACTGGCGCGGAGAAAGATTTTCGACGAGCCATCGAACTCAATCCGGACGACTCGACGCCGCATCAATTTTATGGCTGGTATCTGGCACTGATGGGGCGACACGACGAGTCTTTCGCCGAGATGAACCGGGCGCAGCAATCGGACCCGCTCTCGCTTAACGTCAATGCTGGGAGCGGGCGGGCGCTCTACTGGGCGCGACGGTATAACGACGCGCAGAGGCAATTGCAGAAAACTCTGGAACTTGACCCGAATTTCTGGCTGACCCGCACCTACCTCAGTGAAGTATATTTGGAAATGGGAAAGTATACCGAAGCCCTCGCTGAAATTCTGAAGGCGCGACAAATTGAAGAAAATCACTATGTGCTCGCACGGCTCGGACTTGTTTACGCGCGGATGGGCAGACGCGGTGATGCGTTGCAGGTAATAAGCGAACTAAAAGAATTATCAAAGCGCAGTTATGTTTCGGCGCATAGTATAGCAGTCATTTATGCCGGTCTGGGCGAGAGGGATGCCGCGTTTGAGTGGCTGGAAAAAGCCTTCGATGAGCGTGCGGAATCAATAGGCTGGCTGAAAGTTGATCCGCGAATCGATAGCCTTCGCGACGACGCGCGATACAAGGATCTGCTAAAACGAATGAGTTTCCCGGAATGAGAGTATGAAACGCTGTCCCGAATGCAGGCGGGATTATTTTGACGACAGCTTACTCTACTGTCTCGACGATGGCAGTGCGCTGCTCGAAGGGCCATCGAGCGCAAAAGAGATGCCGACGGCCATCCTGCATGAAACTTCGGAAGACAATGTAAAGACAAAGCTGCAGCCGCCCTCGGATTCGTCATCGACTACCTCCCAAATGCAGACGGGCGTTTCTAAACGCCTGCTGATAGCCATTATCGGGGTAACTGTTTTGGCCGTGCTCGCGATCGGACTGGTTGTGTACTTTAGAAACCAATCGGTTAATTCCTCGATGGCGCCGATAGATCCCAGTAAGGCTCACGACTATTACCTTAGAGGGAAAATAAAGATCGGCAGTGAAAATCCAGAGGACAATGAGACATCGATCAAGTACCTCGAACAAGCTGTGGCGGCGGATCCAAATTACGCCGAGGCATACGCCGCGCTCGCTCAGGCCTATAACATCAAGGCTTTCCTGCGCGTCTCAGGTGAAGAAAACAAGAGATTGAATGAGGAGGCCGAGGTGGCAGTCGAAAAGGCTCTCAGTCTCAATCCGAATCTCGCTTATGCCCATTTTGCGCGGGGCCTCATCCTATGGACACCTAACAAACGCTTTCCGCATGAGCAGGCAATTCAATCGTTGAAGCGCGCCATCACTTTGGATCCGAATCTCGATGACGCCCATCATCGCCTTGCTGTGATCTATTTCCATATCGGCCTTTTCGACAAGTCAAAAGAAGAGCTCGACAAGACGATGGCCATTAATCCGAATAATACGCTGGGCCGGTTTCGTTTCGGTGTGTTGGAAGGCTATCGTGGACGATATGAGGAGGCGCTCGCTGCCTTTAAGACGATACCGCGCGACGCCAGCCCGTCGCTCATAGATCGAAATGTGGCGGATGTGCTTTTCAGGCTTGGTCGGACTGAAGAATCAGCCGCTGTCGTCGAAGAATACTTCAGGAAATATCCGACTGACGAGGGTGGAAATGTAACCAGCGTGAATGCAATGCTGCTAGCTAAAGCCGGCAAAGAAAGCGACGCCGAAGCGGCAATTCAACACGCGATCGAGATCGGCCGGGGTTTTGGCCATTTTCATCACACTGCATACAACATCGCGTGCGCCTACGCGCTTTTGAACAAAACGGATGAGGCTGTTAAATGGCTGACTGTCGCGGCCGACGAGGGATTTCCATGCTATCCCTACTTCGAAATCGACCATGAATTGGACAACATACGGCAAAATGTCGCGTTTATCGCGTTAATGAATCGATTAAAAGCCCAGTGGGAGAAATATAATTCCTCGCTGTGAAGCGCGGCTGGTAAAGATCCGGATCGATTTTTTGGTCATATAAATAAGAAAGCAATTTTTCGGTGAACAGGATCGCCCATTGAACAGGCTTTTCTGCAACGGTTCACGAAGAATAACAGGCCAGGTGCCGTGCTGTCTATGCTACACTGTCGCACTCACGGGTGCAACGCCCGATTCGCGCCTCTTGATCCTTGAAAATTTGCAAGACTTTAAAGAATTCGAGAGCTGAAGCCCATGGGTGGTTAGACTCGACTGGTCTTTGCTGTCCGATTCAAAAATACTCGTGGGACAGTGGACAGTTTGGGACGGAATGTCTCAGACCCCCATAAAACCAGGTCGAGATCGATTTTAATGCTGTCCCATTGCTGTCCCGGCAGGAAATTTGATGGGACAGTGGGACAGGTTGGGACTAGAAGTATTGGCCCGTAACACAAGAAGCTATCTGTAAAGTGTTTGACACAATACTTAGCAGTCTTCCGGAAAGTGCTTGAATTAAGTTCAAACTCGGGAGGCGATCGTATGAAAATACAGAACGAGCAGGAACTTAGAGCTGAGTTAGAAGCCAGTGAACAAAGGGCCAGAAGTGTTCAAGATGCGATCGATGAATGGGTAACCCTGATCGACGATACGCTCGAGGAACCGCCGGTCTTGAGGACCCCGATCTCCGAATTCGACAAAACGCTGCGAATACCTCTCAACAGACGAGGGCGGTCGCACTAAGTCAGTTCCCAAATTGGCAGTTTCCAGAACTCGGCGGTTTTCATCTCAGGCTTTTGCGAGGCGGCCATAAAGCCAGGCTTTCGTCATTTTCCAGTGCCGCTTGACCGTAATGGTCGAAACGCCAAGTACTTCCGCCGCTTCGTCCATCGTAAGTCCGCCGAAATATCGCAGTTCAACTATCTGGGCTTTTACGGGGTCAAGTTTTGCGAGTTCGTTTAGTGCCTCGTCTAATTCGATCAAGTCAGTGGTTTCGTCAGCGGCTTTGTCGATCTCTTCATTAAGCGTGAGGATGTGGAATTCACCTCCGCGTTTTTGAGCGTTATGCTGACGGGCATGATCGATCAGAATGCGGCGCATCTGATTGGCTGCGACCCCGATAAAATGGGCCTTATTTTGCCAGGAGACTTGCGTTATATCGACCATTTTCAAATATGCTTCATTGACAAGTGCCGTTGGCTGCAACGTATGGTCGGAACGTTCCCGGCGAAGATAGTTTGAAGCCACGCGCCTGAGTTCATCGTAGATCAACGGCAGAAGATCTTCGATCGCGTCGCGTTTGCCGTTCGAATATTCGATCAGCAACTCTGTTGCTCGGTGGGTTTCCATTCTATGGGCAATTTTATCGTTTAGTTGGCTATTCTCCCAATTAAATTAGTGAAAGCGTTACATTTGCGTTACAGCGCGGTCGTGGCAAACTATCACCAACTATGACGAAACATTCGAGAATTTTCTCTTTTTCTGCCATTTTGCTTTTGGCTGCGCTCAGTTTTGCACAACCGGCGGCGAAAAGTGTCGTTCAGGAACGAAATGTTCGCGCCGCCATGAATTTCCTGGCCAGCGATGCAATGCAAGGCCGCGGCAGCGGAACGCAATTCGAACGGATCACGGCGGAGTATGTCGGCTCGCAATTTATGCAATTCGGCCTCGAGCCTGCTGGCGAAAAGGGATGGGACGGCAAGCCGACATTTGTACAGACGGTAAATATCTCTCGCCGCACATTTGCAGAAAAGCCGCTCGTTAAATACGGTTCCGCAACACTAGAGCACGGCGGCGAAATCGTCATTTTGAGGACGAATACGGATTCCGCGACGGCCGAATTTCAACAACTGGCCGAGGGCACAAAGCCTAAAGCCGGCTCGGCGATCCTCGTTCGAGCTAAAGAGGGTGTCGAACAAAGAGCGGCCATGCTGACGGCGCAAAATCTTGCCTCCGCCGGTGCGTCGATCGTGTTTCTCGAAGAAACGCCGCAATGGCGAAGCGGGTGGGCGAATTTCGCCTCGCGATTGCCCTCATTTACCTCGACGACCGCGAAACCGGCAGTTACCATCATCGTCAGCAACGCTACAGCTAACGAGCTGTCGAAATTAGCAGACGGGACGAAGATCGAATTCGGCGGTAAACTCACTCCGTCACAAGATCAGAATACCTGGAATGCGATCGGCAAATTGACCGGTAGCGACGCCGACCTCTCCGTAGAGGTAATTCTGTTGAGCGCCCATCTTGATCATTTGGGTGTGCGTCAGAATGCTCCTGGCGATGACAAGTTGTTTAATGGTGCCGATGATGACGCATCAGGAACCATTGCAGTGATGGAGCTTGCGCGGGTTTTGGCCTCCGGAAAAAGGCCAAAACGCACCGTTTACTTTGTTTGTTTCGGCAGCGAAGAAGCGGGCGGCTACGGTGCGAGTTATTTCGTAAACAATTTACCATTCCCGAAAGAGAAGCTGGTTGCGAACCTTGAATTTGAAATGATCGGTCGGCCTGACGTGAAGGTAAAGCCTGAGGAACTTTGGCTTACCGGTTACGAGCGTTCAAACCTTGGCCCTGAACTTGCGAAACGGGGAGCGAAATTGGTTCAAGACCCTCATCCGGAAGAGAATTTCTTTCAGCGGTCCGACAATTACACACTAGCGCGACAAGGGATAATCGCGCACACGGTTTCAAGCTTTGGTCTTCATACGGACTACCATCGCGCGAGCGACGAAGTGAAAACGATAGATTTTCTACATATGACACAGGCAATAAATTCAATGGTCTTACCAACGGTTTGGCTTGTGAATTCGAGTTTCGCTCCGTCGTGGAATGAAGGGAAAAAGCCGTAGATTTGGCGGCAGCATTTTGTCAATTGGAACTTAGAGGACCATTAAACAGGAGGCAACTATGTCAAGAGAAGTTATTTCCGACGAAGGAGAGGACGTTGTTGTACGAGAAGACACGGCGAAGGGATTCCGTTGGAACAAATTCATTGGGATAATTCTCGCTGGGATCATTCTGATCCTCATAGCGGTGATCCTGATTTTTTCCGGAATATTATCAACAACGCGGCCGAATTTGAGTCCTGGCAACACCGCAAACCAGAACGCGAATGCAGGCCGCTAGGAATGGTTTCAGGGATTGTGAAGGTTGAAAAGTGCTGATATTGGGAATCGAAAGCTCTTGCGATGAAACTGCAGCGGCGGTCGTGCGCGACGGAAAGGAAATATTATCATCGGTTATTTCGTCGCAGACCGACCTGCACCGGCCATACGGCGGCGTGGTCCCGGAGATAGCTTCACGTGACCATCTTTCGAAGATCGATGGGGTCGTACAGCAGTCGCTTCAGGAAGCTCGTGCGGACCTGAACGAGATCGACGTAATAGCAGTTACACAAGGACCCGGCCTTGTCGGGTCGCTGCTCGTCGGCGTTTGTTATGCAAAGGCGCTTGCATTTGGAAAACAGTTACCGATCATTGGCATTAACCACATTGAAGGGCATTTTTACTCAGTTGTTTTTGAAAATCCACCGATCGAATATCCGGCTCTTGCGCTTATTGTTTCCGGTGGACACACCAACCTTTTTTACGTTCCTGAAGAGGGTAAGTATAAAGTCGTGTCGCGCACACGTGACGATGCTGCCGGTGAAGCGTTCGATAAAGCGGCGAAGTTGATGGGATTGGGATATCCTGGTGGCCCAATCATCGAAGAGCTTGCCAGGTCCGGCGATCCGCACGCCATGAAATTTACACGGCCAAAGATCTCGGATGGCCGCCCAGATTTCAGTTTTAGCGGGTTGAAAACAGCATTGTCAAAACTTCTTAAGAACGCGGATGGACAGGGCGAAGATTTCAAAGCAAATCTGGCTGCCGGCTTCCAACGCGCAATTGTGGACCAGCTTGCAGGAATCACAGAACGAGCTTTGAGTAACTTTTCCGTGAAAACGATCATTGTTGCGGGTGGCGTCGCTTGTAATATGGAGCTCCGCAAAGCAATGCAAAAGGTTGGTATGGACCGGGGTACACCCGTTTATTTCCCATCGAAACACTTGTCGACGGACAATGCATCGATGATCGCTGCTGCTGCATACTCGAAGTTCCTTCGCGGCGAATTTAGCTCGATGCGCATAACAGCGGATATTACGATGCGGCTGCAAAACATGGAAAACATTGATGATAAGCTTCGAGGAAAAGTTAGATATCGACTTTGAATTGTATTGATTTTGATTTCTTTCGAACGATAGAATATTAACGGAATTAGGAAAGTGAAGCCCACGTCTCTGTATTGCCAGCGAGTTGTTCATTTGCGGACTGCCGAAGTAATAAACCATGGAATTCCCCCGAACGTCTAAATCAAAAATCGGTTGTACCGAGACAATATGGGACCAATAGTTTTAAGAATCACTGTCGCCGTCGTTGCGGTGACTTCGATCCTCGCGACCGGTGTTTACTCACAAAATCTCCCGTTTCGCTATAAACAAGGATTTATTACAGGGCTTGCATCCAACCCAGTTTTATTGACAAATGCCAAAGACGGAAGTCGTCGGCTATTCATCGTCGAACAAGGCGGTGTGATCAAAGTCATTCAGCCGGGCTCTACAACGCCGTCTGAATTTATGAACATAACGACCAAGGTTGTTTGCTGTGGCGAACGCGGGTTGCTTGGTCTTGCCTTTCATCCTAATTTTGCGACTAATCATTATTTCTTCGTTAACTATACCCGTGCATCGGACGGTGCCACGATCGTCTCTCGTTTTACGGCCATAAATAACAATTCGGTTGGTGATCCGGCCAGCGAACGAATCGTAATTGGTCCGATCGCACAACCTTTCACAAACCACAACGGCGGGATGATCGAATTCCGCGAGGACAGTCCAGGCGTTTTCAACCTTTATATCGGGATGGGCGATGGTGGGTCGGGTAACGACCCGGGAAACAGAGCGCAAAACGTTAATGAGCTTTTAGGCAAATTTCTGCGGATCACGCCGGACGTTTCCGGAAACAATGCTAATCCCGCATACACGGTTCCTGCGGATAATCCTTATGTTGGAATCAATGGTGCGGATGAGGTTTACGCAATAGGTGTGCGGAATCCCTGGCGCTGGTCATTCGACCGCGGTGGAACACATCAACTCTGGGTCGGCGACGTCGGGCAGGGGCCCACAACGTCGTGGGAGGAAGTGGACATAATCACGCGAGGTGCAAATTACGGATGGAACGTTTGCGAAGGCTCACATTTGACTGGCTCGGCTTCGGCGTGTACAAATTCGGCATTTACAAATCCGATTTTCGATTACAGCTCACTATCATCTAGATGCTCGATAACCGGCGGATATGTATACCGGGGAGCGCAAAGGGCTTTCAACCAGGGGACCTACCTATACGCGGACTATTGCACCGGCGAGATTTTGAAATGGGAGAACGGTCAGCAGAATTTACTTGTCGATACAGACCGTGATGTTGGAATTGTTTCTTTCGGTGAAGATGAGGACGGCGAACTTTACGTTGTGTATCAGGCGAACGGTGGCGGCGGTATAGATCGATTCGGCGGCAATCGAACTTCCGCGGATTTTGATGGTGATCTCAAGGCCGACCGATCTGTATTCCGGCCATCAGACAATACCTGGTATACGGTAAATAGTTCAAATGCTAGTATCTCCACGGTCACTTTCGGACTTAATGGGGATATTCCGTCGCCTGAGGATTACGACGGTGACGGTATGACCGATATCAGCATATATCGCCCTTCAACTTCTACCTGGTATAGCCTTCGGAGCGCAGACAACACGTTTGTAATTGAGCCTTTTGGTGAAGTTGGCGACACGCCAAGAGCCGGGGATTTTGACGGCGACGGGCGAGCTGATCTCACAGTGTTTCGATCCGCTACAGGCAGCTGGTTCTCCAAACGCTCACGCGACGGCGGCGTCACATTCGCGTCCTGGGGATTGAACGGTGACGTTCCTGTCCCCGCAGATTTTGACGGCGATAATCGACTGGATTTCACCGTTTGGCGGCCCTCAAACGGTAACTGGTATACGATAAAAAGTACGAACGGCGGTATCTCGATAAACGGGTGGGGACTTACAAACGACATCCCGGCTCAGGGCGACTTCGATAATGATGGAAAGGCAGACTTGGCGGTTTTCCGACCTTCGACAGGTGAGTGGTACTTGCGAAAAAGCTCGAATAATAACATTCAGATAATTTCGTGGGGACTGAAT
>JBJMGN010000331.1:0-4978 GCA_045807885.1 Pyrinomonadaceae bacterium
CGCCGGTTCCTAACGGGTCGAAGGAACCCGTGGTTGTTGTCGCGCTCCGGATCAAATTCAGCATGTTCTGGACCGTCGGATCGATGGTGTTTGTAAGACCCGCTCCTCCGCCGAGTGCGAAGAGATCTCGAGTACATTCCATCGTGTTCGCAACGCCAGTCACGGGTCCGCAATTCAATCCGGCAACTCCGGTCGGGATTCCTGCTGCAGGAATCGTACCTCTGTACCGGAAAATTCCATTCTGCCCTTCAGTGGTCAAAACCTGACGCGTTCGGACCGGCGAATTTTCATTCAAATGGAATCTTTCGTAGTTGACAAAGAAGAATCTCTTGCCTTTTCCGTTATCCCAAAGGGGCCCACCACTGTCGCCGAAGTTGAAGAACGGAATCGGACCGCCAAAGCTCGCGCCGAACTGGTTAAGCCGGAGCTTGGTTTTTGCTAATTTTTGATAATTGTTCTGAAAATTGGAGGCGTTCAGGCCTTCATCACGATGCTGCCAAAATGCAGTGCCGTGATAGTCGTCAGTACCGCGTCGGGTCTGGAAGCGGATACCGATTGCGCCGTCGCCGCTCGATTCTGCGCCTGGAACGGCCGTCGAAACGGTAACCTCGTCGATCGCGTCGATGCGCGGACGAATGAAGGTAAAGAAACCGTCGGATGATTTCAGGTAGTTGTCCTGAACGTCGACTCCGTCGATCTGAATCGTCAGAGCACTCTTTGGCAGGCCGTTGATGGTAGATGTACGAACCACACCAAGCGTCGCTGTTCCAGGAAGAAGCGTTACCAGATCCAAAGCGTCACGCGATTGGATCGGTGTTTCCAGTATCTGCCGACCGGCGATTGTCGTACCGACCGTCGCCGTTTCCGTCTGCAGCACCTCTGCACCGCTGGTTACAACCACGGTCTCGCTTACTTGGCCTGCAAGTAAAGTTACGTTGACGGTTGCAGGGGTTGCTACGTCAACCTTGACGTTTTCAACGACCGAGGTCTTGAAGTTCTTTGCAGAGACAGTAACAGTGTATGTCGGAGTTCCCGCCAGGACACCGGGAACGATGAAATATCCATCGTTATTTGTCGCAGCTGTAAACGTACTTCCATTCTGTCCTTTTATCGCAACCGCCGCGCCCGGCACAACTGCGCCTTGACTGTCGGTTACGGTACCGGAGATAGAACCGGTTTGTGCCTGGATGGCAAACTGGCACAAGAGTATGGCCAGAGCAGCACCCAAGAAAAAAGTGAACTTTCTCATTTTTCCTCCTGTATGAGACATGGGATTTCTAAGGGATAGAGACCAAGTGATTTCAATCAAGCCTCACGCAATTCAACAGCTGATAGCAATCTGCCAGTCAATTTACTTTGTTTTAATCGGGATGAAATACACTTTCAGCGTGACAAATCGCAACTTTTATGCCACGAGACGCACTGTTCAGGTTGTAAAGCTAAAAGGCTGATTTTGCTTGAGATATGACTATTTCCGAAGAATATTCAAAAATCTGAACGGACGCTGGATTCTTTGATCAATCGACAATTTGGTTTTTCATCCATTTATATGGATAGAGGCCCGAACATCAAAACTTATCAAGTTGAATTGCGTAGGTTTTTATTTTTGAATTAAGGGTCGTTGCATTAAGGCCGAGGAGGCGGGCGGCGCGTGATTGATGTCCGCCGGTTTGGTCTAGGGCGCGGCAGATGAGGTCGATCTCAAAACACTTCACCTGCTCATAAAAATTAACACCGCGAGCAATGTCGATATCCCCGGAGGCACCTTCAGTTTGCTGGATCATTTTTGCCGCAAGTTCCGGGTCACGAACTTCCGGCCGAAGGCAATCTACCGTTATCTCATCAGTTGTAGCTATCACGACGGCACGTTCGATGATATTTTCCAATTCACGTACATTTCCCGGGTACTGATAATTTTCCAGCAATGAAAGAACTTCCGGTGATAGGTTTTCGGATATATCGCGGCCGTTCTCTTCGTTGTATTTGCGAATAAAATGCGTTGCCAATGGCAGGACGTCTTCGGTGCGTTGGCGAAGCGAGGGCAGCTCGATCGGCACGACCGAGAGACTGTAATAAAGGTCTTCGCGAAACGTGCCGTTCTTTACCGCATCTTTAAGATCGACGTTAGTAGCTGCGATTATCCGAACATCAACACTTACCGTCGCTGTTTCGCCCAGCGGAGTGAATTCACGTTCTTGAATCACCCGGAGCAAACGAACCTGGGTTTCCGGACGAAGATCACCGATCTCATCGAGAAAGATCGTCCCTGTATCGGCGACTTCGAACAGTCCTTTTTTTGCGGCGACCGCCCCGGTGAACGCGCCTTTTGAATGGCCAAAAAGCTCCGACTCTAAAAGGTCCGACGGGATGTTCGAACAGTTCACGACAACAAATGGATTGTCGACTCGCGGGCTCGCCTCGTGGATCGCCTTTGCTACAAGTTCTTTACCTGTTCCACTTTCGCCGGTTATCAAAACCGTCGAACGCGCGGGTGCGACCCGATCGACAAGCCGAAAGATCTCTTCCATTTTTTCAGACCGGCCGATGAAGCCCTCACGCTTTACCGACCGCGTCATCACCTGGCGAAGAGTGTGGCGTTCTTCCTCGTTTCGCTTTTTCTTTATTCCCCTCGAGACAAACGATAGTATCTGTTCGTTTTGAAACGGCTTTCGGATCACGCCGAACGCACCTTTCTCCCACGCGGATATTGCGGTATCGAAGGTGGCGTAAGCTGTGATAATTAAGACCACGGCATCCGCGTCGATCCTTACCAACTCTTCAAGGGCGGTCAGGCCCCCGATGCCGGGCATTGATACATCCATCAGCACGACATCAAACGGCTTTTCACTGAAAGCCGCGATCGCTTCCTCACCTGTTTTTGCTAATTCGACCTTGTAACCTGCGGACGAAAGTATCGTCTCAAGCACGTCACGCATGATCTCTTCGTCATCGCATACAAGTACCGAACCTTTCTTACTCATAAACTTTCAATATAACCTAAAGTAATTATGCGGCGAAACGCACTGGGTCCGCTGTCAGGTATGTCAAAGTTCTTTTCAGTCACCATTTCGCGAATCAAGTGCATTGGAATTACATATGGCCGTCTACGACAAATTTGCAAAGCATTACGACAGGGCTTTTGCACCGCTTGAGCGTTGGGGCCTTTCGCGAAGCCGCCAGGAAGCACTATCGTTGCTTCCTGAAAACTCCCGAATACTCGAACTGGGATGTGGCACAGGAGCCAATTTCGAATTTTATCCAGATAACGTTTTAGCGGTCTCAACTGAATTCTCAATTGAGATGATCAAAGCGGCAAAAACGAAAGCCACTACAAATGTTCTTGTGAATGCCGATGCGCAATATTTGCCCTTTGACGAAAACGAATTCGATGCAGCTTTTGCAACCCTGGTTTTCTGTTCAATCCCGGCGCCCGAGCTAGCATTTGCTGAGATAAAGCGTGTATTGAAACCTGGCGGCACAGTTGTACTGCTCGAGCATGTTCGGCCAAACGGCCTCCTTGGGACGATCTTCGATGGTGTAAACATTTTCACAAAGCCACTTCTGGAAGACCATTTCAACCGTCGAACCGCGGAGATCGCCAAATCCTGCGGGATACACATCATCGAAGTGAGGATCAAGCTGATGGGCATCGTAAACCTGATAGTCGGTCAGGTCTGATCTGCTCAAAAATGGTTCAAACCAAACTTTCGCGATCAAATCTTCGTACTAATATGCAATGGAAAGTGCGGTCGCATACACGGTAATTTTCGTATAACCTAATCTCATGGCAACCTCAAAAACAGCAAAAATAATTCTAATTGTCGGCGGCATTTTGCTGCTTTTTTTCGTGATCGGCGTCATCGGGCTAGCCGTGCTTTTCAGCGCGGTAAGCAAGCCTTCTATCGCTTCGAATAGCGTTCTCTCGCTGAACATTTCGGGTGAGCTTCCGGATTATGTGCCTGAAGATCAGTTCTCAAAAACTCTCGGTCTTCGGCAGGAACAATCGTTTACCAGTCTTCTCACACAACTCCGAAAGGCGAAGGTCGACAGCCGGATCAGTGCTGTTTTACTCGACATCGATTTCCCCGGCATCGGTTGGGGCAAAGCTTACGAACTCCGCGAAGCGATCGCCGATTTCAAAACTTCCGGCAAACCGGTTTATGCCTATATGGAGATCGGCATGAACCGCGACTACTACATTGCGACCGCGGCCGACAAGATATTTCTCGCTCCTGCCGGCGACCTTTATGTCAACGGTTTCGCCGCAGAGGCAATGTTCTACAAAGGTTCGCTCGACAAACTTGGTATCGAGGCCGAGGTGATTCAGGTTGGCCCGAAATATAAAAACGCGCCCGACCAATATACAAAAAAGGAAATGGGCGAGGGCCAGCAAGAAGTCATTAATGCGATCCTCGATGAATACTTCAAACAGTTCACTACGGCGATAGCCGAGAGCCGAAAAAAATCTGTCGAGGACGTAAAAGCGATCATAGACGATGCTCCCTATCACGCGCCGCAAGCCAAAGAGCTTGGTTTGATCGACGGCGCTTCAACGATGGAGGAGGTTCACGCCGATCTGCGCTCTCGACTCGGGTACGGCCAGGATGACGAGCTGAAAATTGTTCGCATAGGAACCTATAAGGAAATACCATCGGATTCTCTCGGCCTGAATAACGGACCGCGAGTAGCGGTGATCTTCGCATCAGGCGCAATCACTCTTGGCGGTTCGAACGACGGCACCTTTGGTGGCCGCACTGTGGGTTCGGACACGATGGTCAGAGCGATCAACGACGCGGCAAATGACCGAGGCATACGAGCAATCGTTTTAAGAATCGACTCGCCCGGCGGTTCGGCACTCGCGTCTGACCAAATGTGGCATGCGATCGAGAACGCGAAGAAGAAAGGCAAGCCGGTCGTCGTTTCGATGTCGGATGTTGCTGCATCCGGCGGATACTACATTGCCACTAATGCCGATAAG
>JBJMGN010000332.1:0-11428 GCA_045807885.1 Pyrinomonadaceae bacterium
CGGCATTCCACTTGCGATCATTTATATCATTGCTGACGTTGGCAGCATCGGCGGTGGATACATTTCCTCTACCTTGATCAAGCGCGGATGGACCATAAATCGCAGCAGAAAGACAGCCATGCTCATCTGCGCGATCGCCGTCGTCCCGATCGTTTTCGCCTCGATAACTTCGAACCTTTGGGTGGCAGTTATTCTTATCGGCATCGCGGCCGCAGCGCATCAGGGTTGGTCGGCGAACATTTTCACGCTCTCATCCGACATGTTCCCAAAACAAGCTGTGGGTTCTGTAGTCGGCATCGGCGGTATGCTTGGAGCGATCGGGGGAATGATAATGTCGCCGCTCGTTGGGTGGATACTGGACAAAACCGGCAGCTACGTACCGATCTTCATCATTGCTGCTTCAGCATATCTTGTCGCACTCGGGATAATTCATCTGCTCGCGCCGAAGCTCGAGCCGGCAACTATCAATTACAACTAATCGACGCCAAACAAAACGTCGATCGTGAGCTGATCAAGTCGTTCGTATTTCAGGCCTTTTTCTGAAAGCTGCTTTCGGTCGAATTCTGCTGCAAGCAAGTCGGCGGCGTTTGTAAAGCCAATTGATGAGTTCGCAGCGTCGATCTCCGCGAGTATCGAACGGATCTCTTCATTGGTGTTCCATCTTTCGGCTTTTTCTTTCAGGATCAAATAGGTTCGCATGCACCCGCGTGCAAAATCTTTGACACCCTCGTAGTCTTCTGTGCGATACGCATGAGCGTCGAAATGGCGCATTCCGCTATATCCGACATCTTCTAAAAACTTAACAAGCCAAAATGCCTGTTTCGGCGTCGCAGATCCGAAGCGCAGGTCCTGATCGTAGCGGCCGGGAACCTGATCATTCAGGTCAATGTGAAACAGCTTGCCGGCTTCCCACGCCTGCGCGACAGAGTGCAACATATTGAGCCCCGGCATATGCTCGTGTGCGACCTCCGGATTTACACCGACCATTTCCGGGTGCTCAAGTGATGGAATGAACGCAAGATATGATGCTGTGGTTGGAAAATAAATATCTGCCCGCGGCTCGTTGGGCTTTGCTTCGAGAGCGAATTTGTAATCGTAGTTTTGAGCGACGTTGTATTCGCACAGATAATTCACCGATTCGCGAAATCGTTTGATCGCCTCATCGGGCCGCCGGCAGGCATCGGTTTCCACGCCTTCGCGGCCGCCCCATAGTACGAAAACCTCTGCCCCGAATTCTGCTCCAAGGTCCATCGCCCGCATCGACTTTTGAAGCGCATAAGCGCGCACGTTTGCATCGTTAGCCGTAAACGCCCCGTCGCGAAACACTGGGTCGTAAAACAGGTTCACGGTTGCCATCGGAACCTTAAGCCCATTGTCATCGCAGGCCGCACGAAATTCCTTTACGATCGCATCCCGTTGTGTAGACGTCGCATCGATTGGTACTAAGTCGTTATCGTGAAAATTTACGCCGTAAGCGCCAACTTCGGCAAGCAGTTTCACCAGCTCGACCGGCGGCATAACATCGCGAACAGCATCACCGAACGGGTCGCGGCCGGGATTTCCAATCGTCCAAAGTCCGAATGTAAATTTATGCTCGGGCCGCGGATCAAATCTACCGTTTTCCATTTCACTACTCCTTGCCAGCTTGAAACTCTCGAAGCTTCGGATACAGCTGACGATATTTTTCAAATTGACGGTTATAGACTTCGACGTTCGCCGGTTCAGGCGCGAACTGGTCAGCAATGCGAATCGTCTTTTCGCACGCTTCGTCTACATTGTCCCAAATACCAATTCCCACGCCGGCAAGAAGTGCGGCGCCAAAGGCCGCCCCTTCGTCCGCCTCAAGCGTTTTGACCGCTTGCCCATATACATCCGCCTGGATCTGGCACCACAAACGTGATCTCGCCCCACCGCCGCCTAGGCGAATCGAATCGACGGCCGAACCAAGTTCCTTAAATATTTCAAGAGAATCTCGAAGGCTGTACGCCACCCCCTCCAAAACAGCACGCGTTAAATGTGCGTGTGTGTGACTCGCCGACAATCCAACGAATGCGGCACGCGCGTTCGGGTCTAGATGCGGCGAGCGCTCACCCATCAAGTACGGAAGCCACGTCGCACCCCCTGAACCTGCGGGAACTAATTCGGCTTCTTTTGACATTTCGTCATAACTTTCACTGCTGCCAAAATTCTGACGAAACCATTTTAGAGAAAGCCCGGCAGCAAGTGTTACACCCGTATTGTGCCATCGGCCTGTCACCGCATGGCAGAGGGTATGAATTCTACCCTTAGCATCCAAACGCGGTTTTTCAGAAACACCGAAAACGACGCCCGATGTGCCGATCGTGCAGCTTACTGCACCCGGACGAGTAATGCCCATGCCGACCGCGCCCGCTGCATTGTCACCCGCTCCTGCTACGATCGGTGTTCCCATTTGTAAGCCGGTTTCATCCGACCCAGCTTTGGAAACCTTGCCGGTAAGCTCAACAGATTCGAAAACTTTCGGAAGAATTGCGGGGTCAAAATCGAAGGCACTTAACATTTCATCAGACCACTTTCGGTTCCGCACATCGAAAAGTAAGGTACCCGAGGCATCTGTAACATCACTCGCTTTTTCACCGGAAAGCTTTAAGCGAATGTAATCCTTAGGCAATAAAACTGTGGTTAATCGATTCCAAATTTCGGGTTCATTCTTGCGTACCCAGAGAAGCTTCGGAAATGTAAATCCCGTGATGGCTGGATTCGAGACGAGCCCGATTAACCGTTCGGCGCCGATCGTTTCGGTGATCTCGCCGCATTGTTCCTGGGTACGCTGGTCGCACCAGAGTAGCGCGGGTCGCAATGGCCTGGAGTTTTTATCGAGCAGAACCGAGCCATGCATTTGTCCGGTCAAACCGATCGCTCCGATCGCATCTGCAGGAAACCGATTCACGATTTTTCGGATTGCGATAGTTGCGGCCTTCCACCAATCGTCCGGATATTGCTCCGCCCATCCAACATTTGGCGACGCAAAGGGGGGATGATCGGCGGTTTCGGTCGCGAGCAGCTTACAGCTCTCGTCGATCAGCGCAGCACGCGTGCCGCCGGTGCCGATGTCCAAACCAAGAATATTCATCGAATCTTTTCGAACCGAAACCAATCAATGTCGGCAGTTCCCGCATCGTTGAACTTCGCGGGTCGCGTAAAAACGAAACCAACTTTTGCGCCGATCCAGCGTCCTTCGCGGGCCTTGAACTCCGTGCCTATTTTCGAAAAAGCCTTGCCATCGGAACTAAAACTGAAAGTGCAGATCCCGTCTCCCGCGACCGAGACACGCATATAAAACTCGTCCGCGTTCAAAGCGATCTGCACCGATTCTGTTTCTGCCGTTCCTTTGTCGGCGTCCTTTGCTGTCGACTGAGAAATGAAAAGTTTACTTTGTCGATTCGTCACGCCGATCAAAGAATAATCCAAACCCATAACGACAAGAGCAAACCGTTCGCCTTCGAACCGCGGTTCAAGTTTTACTTTCGCAGTCGCAACGAACTCTTCGGCAGGAAATTTTTGAAGCAAAAGGTTCGACAGGTCCCAAAGGTTTTTATAACCTTCTGGAACCTGCACAGAATTCATTCGCAATATACCGTGTTGCGGAAACGGAAATGCCCATGTTGCTTCGGCGTTTCCGTGCCACTGCCATTGCAGTCCGATCCGCGAGTCGTTGAATTCGTCCGAATCTTGTGGTGCCGCAACTGAATTAACATTTCTGACATTCGGTTTTCGAAACCGCAGCACCGGTTCGCCGGTTCCGTCGCCGTCCTTGTCTTCACCGATGACTGGAAATCCATTTTTCCAAACCACTGGCTGAAGATGCACGATCCGTCCATACGACGCGCGATCCTGGAAATGGATAAACCACCATTCACCGGTGGGAGTGTCTACTAAGGCGCCTTGGTGCGGCCCATTGATCGTGGTCTTTCCCTGCGCGAGCACAATCTTTTCTTCGTACGGGCCGTAAATGTTCTTCGAACGAAGAACAAGCTGCCATCCTGTCGCAACGCCTCCGGCCGGTGTCGATATGTAATAGTAGCCGTTAAGTTTGTGTAATTTCGGCCCCTCAACGGTCGGGTGTTTTTCATGGCCGTCAAAAACTATCACGCCGTCATCAAGAAGTCGAGTTCCGTCGCTGCTCATTTTGTTTACGACCAGGACGCTTTTGATTCCGGCACGGCTACCCGCAAATGCATGGACGAGATAAGCGTTGCCATTATCGTCCCAGAGCGGACAGGGATCGATCCAGCCCTTTGCCGCCTTCACCAATGAAGGCTTTGTCCATTCGCCTCTCGGATCTTTGGATCTCGTCATATAAATGCCGAAATCCGGATCTCCGTAATAAATGTAAAACTCGCCGGCGTGAAACCTGATAGACGGCGCCCATACGCCACCGCCGTGCTGCGGTTTGCGAAACACCTCGAGCGGTTCCTGATCACGGAAAACGTGATTTACGATGCGCCAATTTACAAGGTCCTTTGAATGGAGAATCGGAAGGCCGGGTACGGCGTTAAAGCTCGACGCCGTCATGTAAAAATCGTCGCCGACACGAACAACGTCAGGGTCAGAATAGTCGGCGTGGATTATCGGGTTTCGATAGGTGCCGTCGCCATTGTCGGCCACCCATATCTTCGACCCTTCCTGCGGAGAAACAACTATAAAAGCGAAAGCGAGAACGATCGCCGCACGAAAGCATTGCATAGGTGGGCTATTCCTTTTCGCCGTCGGCCGCTTTTTCCCGAGTCTGCCTTTCCTCGAGAGCCTGGGCTTTCTGCGTTTGGATCAGGTGATCATGCATTGCTCGTTCAGCTTCGTCCGAATCACGTTCGCGGATCGCTCGATAGATCTCATGATGCTGTTCGGCCGATTGTTTGAGATCGAGAGCTCGGTGGACCGTTTTGCTGCGGCTGTCGAACAGGATCGTCGCGATCATGTTCATCAGGGATGTGAGGATCCGATTGTCGGACGCAGCCGCGATCGTCTGATGAAAGCTCATGTCGTGGACAAGATACTGTTCAGGGTCATTGAGCGAGGCATACATACCGGCGATCTCTTCCGCGAGTCGGGTCATGTGTTCGCTGTTCGCCCGGCGTGCCGCAAGACCGGCGATACTCATCTCAAGTGCAAGGCGCGCCTCGAACATTTCATCGGAAGTGAAACCATGAAGGGCGGACAGCATCCGCAGGGGCGAGCTGTCCAGCGTAGGCGACTCCCCGCGTTCGGCGACAAAGGTCCCGGCTCCCTGTTTTGACTGCAAGATACCGACAGTAGAAAGAGAACGGATCCCGGCCCGCAAAGTTGGCCTGCTGACACCGAGCAGCTTTGCCAGGTCACGCTCCGGCGGCAAACGGTCACCCGCACTCAGCTCGCCACTGTGGATCATGTCGCGGAGGCGAGCTGCGACCTCTTCAGCGGTAGTGCCATTCCGTCCGGAATCTAAATTCCTGAAAATTGCCGCTTCTTTCTTTGGCATTTTTGTCTTGAAAATCCTATTTTATCGCGTATAAGAATCGATGTCGAAAAACTCGCGGCCAGTGTTTCTTATTTCTGTTCTGTCGCAAAAACTTTGACCAAGATCATCGAAAAGCCTTTTTTGACGACCGTTCGCTGATGCACGGTGCCTCGCGGCACGACTACGAGATCTCCTTTTTTAACCCTGAACGGGTTTCCGCCTTTTACTGTTTTGCTCCGCCATTCGCCAGGCGAAATTTCAGTCGGTTCGACTAGTTCACCGCCGATCGCTAGCGTAGCCTCTCCGGCAAGCACGTAATAAATATCGTCGGATGAATCGTGCAGCTCGAACATATCGTTCTCGCGCTTTTTGTCGTCGAAAAGCGCCACACGCGTTTGCATGCCTTTTGCCGCAACTATGTCGCGACTAACATTGCCTTCCTGACTAGCAAGCGCTTTCGTCATCGTATCGACGTCCGCTTTCGATTTGATAACAAATGGCTTTGACGCTGACGACGGATGCCGAGCCTGTGAAAAGGCAACACCTGTAAAAAAAGACAATGCGATAAGACAAAGAATTATTTTCATAACGATCAATTTTTCGAATGCGCTATCAGCCAGCGACTGAGGTCTTGCGCTGCTTTGAAATTTTCAAACTCTGCCGGTAAGCGACGGCCGTCCGAGTATTCGTTATAGATCCAGGGATCGCCGATAACGAAAACGATTCCTTTTCCGTATTTGGCGGTCGCCATAATGTTGTCGCCGTTTGCGGTGAGAACAGGTTTTGCATTTCCTGAAAGTGACAGCGTCGCAACTTCTTTTACGAAAATTCGCCTTGTAGTTTTGAAGATATCGTTTTCAGGCCCGATACCGATGCCCCCCATTTTGTAGTCGTTATTAACGACCTCAAACTTTCGATCTTTGTTGAACTGTATTCCAAATGTTTTTGCGAGCGTGTTGAACTTATCAAGTTCGGCACTCTGAACATCATTGCCCATCATAACCAGGACGCCACCGCGTTTTACCCAATCAGAGATCGCCTTTACATGCTGCGGTTCGACGAAATTGGGTTTCGCGGTCTCTTTTTCCGTGTCGGGGTCGACGATGATGTAAATGTCCGCATTTGCAAGGCCAGCTTTTGAAGGTGGAGCTGAAAGCGTTTCTATCTTCGCCCCGAGCCCGCGAAATATTTTCCCCCAGGTGTAAAAGCCTCCGTCGGTCCGCTCGTCCCATTTGTAATGCCAGGTTTCGTCGCCTGCTGTGTTTTTACTTTTTCGAATCTCGTGGTTGAAATAATCGTCTAGCATGATTGTTTTGCCTCGGCCCGGCCAACCACGCTGATATGATTCCATTTCAAGAGCTGCACGGATCGCGGGCCCCAGGCCCTTTGCGTCATTCGTGCGCAACTTCTCGCTCATGTAGTATTCGAACGAGCCGTCCCGATATGGATTGCCGCCGAGACCGGAAACCGAAACAGTTCCTTCCCAATTGGCCTCGCCGTTTGTCGTTGTCTTTATAAATTCCTTTTTGATACCTTCCCAGCCGCGTATCGCGACTTTCATATACTTTTCGGGAAGGTAGCCCTCACGCACTCCGCGGGCCAAGGCGTAGACAAACATCGCCGATGCCGAAGATTCAAGATAATTTTTCTCTTTTCCGCCGAGATCGAGAATGTCCCACCAAACACCCGACTTTGGATCCTGCACCTTTTCAATAGCGGCAGCCTCGCGATTCAGGATGTCGATCAACTCATTTCGACGCGGATGGCCTTTTGGGAAAAACTCAAGCACGTCGACAAGGCCCATTGCATACCACCCCATTGCGCGGCCCCAAACATGAGGCGACCTTCCGGTCTCCTTATTTGCCCAACGCTGCTCACGCGACTCGTCCCAGCCGTGATAAAGCAGTCCTGTTTTTTCGTCTCGGGCGTGTTTTTCCATCCACACGAACTGGTTTGCAATATCGTTCCAATTATCCTCGCCAAAAACCTGCGAATATTCGGCATAGAAAGGTTCCCCCATGTACAACCCATCGAGCCACATCTGCCATGGGTAGATCTTTTTATGCCAGAAACCGCCTTCCTTTGTCCGTGGATGCGTCTTTAACTGTGATCGCAGCAGCTCGACCAGCTTTCGATACTTTTCGTTCCCAGTGGCACGATACATTGTCATCATCGCGGTACCGGGTGTGATGTGATCGATGTTGTATTCGTCGGGATGATAGTCCTTATGATTACCGGCTTCATCGATCCAGTGATCCATACCTTTTTGAATATGACGGAAATACTTCGGGTCACCGGTCGCGTACCACATCTCTTCGATCGCTTTTAGCACGACACCCTGTTCATAGTTCCACCTTGGTGGAATTCCAGGCTGGTTTCGTTGATCGACCCAAATCCGATACATCGCTGTGTCGGCAAGGCGTTCCGATAGAAACGTAGATTGCGCGCCGAGAGACATCGCCGAAACAACGAAAAGTGTCAACAATAGTGAGCGAGTAAGCCAATTGATCATTTCTTAAGATATTTGCGGACCTTTAGTTTGTTTTCCTGTATTCCAGTAACAACGAGCTTCGCCATTTCTTCGGCTCCGGCCGGCCGAAAATGCGTATTATCCTCAACGCCGTTCGGGTAGTTTGCATTCTCGCCCGGCTTAAGTTGTAAGAACAATGTGCGCGAACCTTCTACACCATACTTAACGATGACGGCCTCGCTCATTATGTGCATGTCGATCAGCGGTACTTTTTGTTCCTTCGCGATCTCACGAAAGGCGTTGGGATATTCCGGCGGATGTTGGTCGACAAAATTCCCATTCTTATCAAATTTTCGGCGCATGACCGGCGTTAACAAGACAATGTTTGCGTGCATTGCTCTCACGTCGCTAATAAAGCGAATGAGATTTGCGCGAAATGCATCAGGCGGCGTGTAACGTTCGCCTTTTTCTTTCGACTCGTCGTTGTGTCCGAACTGCACGAAAACATAGTCGCCTTTCTTCAGATCGTCGATTATCTTTTGCCAACGCCCTTCGCTGATAAAGGTTTTCGTGCTGCGGCCGTTCACTGCGCGATTGTCGACTCGGACCTTCGCCGGATCGAAATACTGCTGCAGCATCTCACCCCAGCCGGTTTCGGGCCGCTTATTTGCTTCTTTGTTCGCACAGGTCGAATCACCAGCGAGGAAAACAGTTACCGGCGCATTTTGCGCGTATGCGGCCAGTCCAAGCATAAAGATCATAATCACCGACTTCATATCTTAATAAGCTCGCTGATCTTGATGGGTCGATTTTGCTCTATGCTCGTACGTGCCGCGATGCCGGTTAGGCAGGACATCGCGCCAGCGCGCGAGTCAGGCAATTTCAGATGTTCGGGTACCGCGACGTTCTTGAATATCAGATCGCGTAAACGGTCGTCACCGCCCGAGTGTCCGCCCTTAATATCCGGCATTTCGATCCGCTCTCGTTTTCCTGAGAAATTCTTTATCAGGTAGATCTCAGACTGAAGCTGCTCCGGCCATGGCTGCCGTTCGTAATCGCGTACTTCAAGACGGCCTTTCGTGCCGTTGAAAGCAATTCGGTAACCCTCGATCGGCATTGACGCGTTGAGCGAATAGCTCATGCTTACGCCATTGGAATACTTAACGGCAGCCGACATCGTGTCATAGATATCGATGTCCTCTTTGAAAACGCAGCCGTCGCGCACGTAACCGTCCACACTTTCACACTCGGAATAGAGCTTGGTCAGACGAGCATCTTTCGTGACATCCCAATAGAACGGACATTCAGTCTTATGTGAACACGTTCGACAATTTGTATGACGGAAACCGCCGTTCTTTCCGTAAATATTCAGTGCGCCGTAAGCTGCAACTTCGACCGGGTCGGCAGCGAGCCACCAGTTGACTAGATCGAAATGATGCGTAGCCTTGTGTACCCAAAGGCTCCCGCCGCCGGACTTAAGACGATGCCATCGACGAAAATAATCGGCTCCGTGCGATGTATCCAGAAACCAGCTGAAATCGACGGAAGTGACCTTGCCGATCTCTCCGCTCATTATCAATTCTTTTATTTTTTGGTGTTTCGGAGCGTAACGATAATTGAACGCAACTGTGATCTTGCGGTTGTATTTTCTTTCCGCATCAAGCACGGCCTGGCAATCAACTGCCTGTGTGACCATAGGTTTTTCGGTGATCACATCAATTCCTTTGGAAAGTGCGGCAGTTATGAACTGATGATGGGTCGAATCCATAGTGGTCACCATCAATAGTTCGGGCCGAGTCTTCGCGACCATCTCGTCGAAATTCGTGAATGTCGGGCAACTGGCTCCGATAAGCTTACGACCGGCCACGGCACGCAAAGCGTTCTTGTCACAAAGGCCAACGAACTCGACCTCGTTAGCGTAGCGTTCGTAAATGTCCTTGCCCCACATGCCGGTGCCGCGGTGGCCCGTGCCCACCATCGCAAAACGTTTACGCGCCAAAGGCATTGCGGCCGCTCCACTCGAAAGCAAAATGCCCGCCGCCGCTGCTCCTGTCGTTTTTACAAACTCGCGGCGATCGATAGAGTTCTTTGACATTGTTGTCTCCTAAAGTTGGTCGACGTTTTTTCCCGCGACGGTGACATTATCCAGATCCAGCCCGCGGACATTTTTTATCACGCTAGTTGATTTCATTTCTCCGAACGAACAGTTCTTTAACTTTACATCGTAGATCGGAGCGTTTTCGAAACCCTGAAGATCGAGAGCGCGATTCCCGGCCTTGCACGTTAGGCCGTCGACCTGCAGGTTTCGCATTACCGGCGTGAACGCGCCCTTTGCGCCTTCCTCATAATTGAAATCGATCTCGATCACCGCACGGCCAACTTGGCCGACAGTCATGTTCTTGTAATAGAAATTCTCGAGCCTGCCGCCACGCGATGCATTGTTCTTTACGCGAATAGCCGTCCATAAATCCGCGCTGTCGAGTTTACAATCATGCGCAAACAGATTTCGGACACCGCCCGAGATCTCGCTGCCTACGGTTATGCCGCCGTGGCCGTCGCGCATTGTGCAGTTTCGAATAATGATGTTTTCCGTCGGAGTTGCCAGGCGGCGGCCGTCGTTATTGCGGCCCGATTTGATGGCGATGCAATCGTCCCCAGTGTCGAAAAAACAGTCTTCGATGAGCACGTCTTTGCATGATTCAGGATCACATCCGTCGTTGTTCGGCCCGTGCGAAGAAATATGCACGCCGCGTACGATCACGTTCTCGCACATTACCGGATGTACTTCCCACATCGGCGAATCGACGATCTTTACACCTTCGATCAGAACGTTTTTGCACTTGTATGGTTGGATGAACTGCGGGCGAAGATAGTGCCCTTCGCCGAATATTCGCTCTTCGACCGGGACATTCTTGTCCATCATTTCGTAAAGCCGGGCACGTGCCGGGCGCTGGCTGAGTTTCGCCGGATCACCGCCGTAATTCGGATTACCGTGCCATTTCCAAAAGAACGATTTACCCTGGCCGTCTAATGTACCTTCACCAGTGATGGCGATGTTTGTCTGTTCGTACGCGTAAATGAAAGGCGACAGATGCATCAACTCCATACCTTCCCACCGTGTGTGCACGATCGGAAGATAAGCTTTCGGATCGGTCGAAAACTTCAACGTCGCATCCTTCGAAACATGCAGGTTTACGTTCGATTTTAGGCGTATCGCACCAGTAAGAAAAATGCCCTCAGGAACCACGACGCGGCCGCCGCCCGCCTTGCTGCATTCGTCGATGGCTTTGTTTATTGCGTCACGGCAATCAAATTGTCCGCCACTCTTGGCGCCGAACTTCAAAATGTCGAATTGTCGTTTGTTGAATTTGGGCGGCTTTATCCGCGAGAGGATCTTTGGATACTCGGTTTTCCACGGATCGGACTGACCAAAAGCAAGTTTCGGCGCAAGTGCGATCGCGGCGGCACCGACAGAAAAATTG
>JBJMGN010000333.1:0-12879 GCA_045807885.1 Pyrinomonadaceae bacterium
GGCTATTTGTCGCGCTGTTCCAACATACCCGCTGCGCTATATGAGCAGTGCGGGCGCCCCGCGTGAGATCAGCCCGAGGGTTTCCATTTCAAGCAAAAAAAACGCGTACTTTTTTGAAAAAAGTACGCGTCATTTTTGATCGAATGTAGATGTTTATAGTTACTCGACGGCCGCATTTGCCATCGCCTTGCCCACCTGAACACGCGCGGGCCGAAGCAATTGATTGCGGATCTTATATCCTTTCGAATACTCGGCGGTTACCTTGCCGTCATTTTCCGGATCGACAGGCAGCATATCTACTGCCTCGTGAAGTTCGGGATCGAAATTCGCACCGACTGACGGCACAGCTTCAACACCGACGCTCGATAAAGCCTGTTCAAAACTGCGTGCGGTGCCAATTACTCCGGTTCGAAGATGTTCGATATCAGGATCGGTTTCACTAGCGGCTATCGCCCGGTTAAGATTGTCGAGAACGGGCAGCAGGGCCTCAAGAAAGTTGAACTGTTCCTGCTTTGCCTTGCTTTCAAGCGACTTCTTCAGCCGCTCGCGCATTTCGGCGGTTTCTCTTTCAAGGCCACTTTTCGCTTCTTCGAATTTCGCCTGGACGCCCACCAATTTAGCCTCTGCGGCCTCGCGACGCTCGGTCTCGGCCTTTAGCTTTTCCTCTAACTCTCTTTCTTTTTGCGACTTAACGGGCTCAGTGTTTTTCACATCGGGATCGTCTGCGATACGCTCTCCGTCGCTGTTAAAACGCCTCTTATCGTTCACGGAAACCTTAAATTCGTCGCCGTCCAACATTTCTTCAATAAAATCTTTTTCACTCATTTTCTTTCGCTTGAACATTTATTTACATTCTAGCCTGCCTGCAAGCTTCGCAGAAACCCTGCCGTCAGGCGGGCTGCTAGGATCTCGATCTGGTTTAGCCCTGCCTTACGGTCGGGCTTCCGCGTTGATTCCAAGACGGTTTTTTGTACCGTCCATCATTGCCGCGTTTCTGCCGTTTTAGCTTCTGCAGTTTTCGGCAGAAATTTCATCTCGCCGTCCTCTGCAAGCACACGTACTGTCTGGCCGCTGCCGATCTCACCATTAAGCAATTTTACTGCTAACGGATTCTGGATCAGCGATTGTATCGCTCGTTTCAGCGGCCTCGCTCCATAAACCGGATCGTAGCCTTCCTTCACCAGCAGTTCCCTCGCGCTATCGTCAAGCTCTAAAGTGATCCCGCGTTCGTCGAGATTCTTGCGAAGCTTCTCTAACTGAACGTCGATGATCTTCGCGATCTGCTCCCTGGTCAATTGCTTGAACACCACGATGTCGTCGATGCGGTTCAAGAACTCTGGTTTGAAATGATCACGAAGCACCTGCAGAACATCGGTCTTTATATCGCGATCCGCAAGCGGATTTTCAGTCGACGCCTGAATTTCGCGCGAGCCGAGGTTGGACGTCATTATCAAAACCGTGTTCTTGAAATCAACCACGCGGCCTTTGCTGTCCGTCAATCGGCCATCATCAAGTATCTGCAGAAGCACATTGAACACATCCGGATGCGCTTTTTCAATTTCATCGAAAAGAACCACGGAATACGGCCGGCGGCGGACGGCTTCGGTCAATTGGCCGCCTTCTTCGTAACCTACGTATCCTGGAGGAGCACCGATCATTCTGGCGACCGCGTGCTTCTCCATGTATTCGGACATATCGAGCCGCACCATTGCGCGCTCGTCGTCGAACAAAAACTCAGCCAGCGCCCGCGCCGTTTCGGTTTTACCGACTCCCGTCGGACCGAGGAAAATGAACGATCCCACCGGTCGATTGGGATCTTGCAAACCGGCTCGTGCACGCCGGACCGCATTAGCCACGGCAGTCAGAGCCTCATCCTGGCCGATCACACGCTTCTGCAGGCCTGATTCCATTGCGACGAGCTTTTGCATTTCGCCTTCAAGCATCTTCGATACAGGAACGCCGGTCCATTTCGCAACGACCTCCGCGACGTCTTCCTCGTCGACTTCTTCTTTAAGAAAAACGCCGTCTTCCTGCAATTCGCCAAGCCGTTTCTGCTCAGCTTCGAGTGTTTTCTCGATTTCCGGAATGCGGCCATACTGCAACTCTGCGGCTTTAGTGAGATCGCCCGCCTGGCGCGCTTGCTCAAGTTCAAGTCTTGCTTGCTCGAGCTGCTCCTTGGCGGTACGCATCTTTTCGATCTCTTCCTTTTCCGATTGCCACTTCGCTTTCATCGCCGAAGACCTTTCCTGCAGATCGGCGATGCGCTTTTCGATGTCATTCAGCCGCTCTTTCGATTTTTCGTCCGTTTCGCGTGAAAGGGCCTGCTTCTCGATTTCGAGCTGCAATATTTCGCGTTCCAAAACGTCGATCTCCTGAGGCAACGAATCGATCTCGATACGGATTCGAGAGGCTGCTTCGTCGACGAGGTCGATAGCCTTATCGGGCAAAAATCTGTCGGTGATATATCGGTGCGACAAAGTGGCTGCAGCAACGATCGCAGCATCTTTTATGCGCACACCGTGATGCACTTCGTACCTTTCTTTTAGGCCGCGAAGAATAGCGATCGTGTCCTCGACGGAAGGCTCGCCAATGTAAACCTGCTGGAACCGACGTTCAAGCGCTTTATCTTTTTCGATGTGCTTTTGATATTCGTTGAGCGTCGTCGCGCCAACGGCGCGAAGCGTTCCGCGTGCTAATGCAGGCTTCAGCATATTCGACGCATCAATCGCGCCTTCGCTTGCTCCCGCACCGACAAGCGTGTGCAGCTCGTCAATGAATAAAATGATCTGGCCTTCGGCCTTTTCGATCTCTTTCAATACTGCTTTCAACCGATCTTCGAATTCGCCACGGTATTTAGCTCCAGCAAGCATCGCACCGAGATCGAGAGACACAAGACGCTTGTTCTTTAAAGTCTCCGGAACATCGCCGGAAACAATGCGCTGCGCCAGACCTTCGACAATCGCGGTTTTACCTACACCAGGTTCACCGATCAGTACAGGGTTATTCTTGGTTCGACGCGAAAGTATCTGGATCGTACGTCGGATCTCGTCATCGCGGCCGATGACCGGGTCGAGCTTGCCTTTTCGTGCTCGCTCCGTGAGGTCGAGGGCATATTTTTCAAGAGCTTGAAAATTCTCTTCAGCGTTCTGATCGTTGATATGGCTGCCACCGCGCATATCCGTGATGACCTTTTCAAGGTCTTCGCGCGAGACGCCGTTCGAGCGAAGTATGCGTCCGGCATCGCCGGCCTTTTCTTCCGCAATTGCGAGAAGAAGGTGCTCGGTCGAGATGTACTCGTCCTCCATTCGCTCGGCGATCTTTTGAACGTCCTGGAATATCGTGTTCGTTCGCGAAGAGAAATACTGCTGCCCGCCGGAAACCTTCGGAAACTTTTCGATCGCCGCTTGAAGCTCCGTAACGATCGCGGCCGGATTGGCACCGATCTTACCAAGAATCGGCCGCAAAATGCCTTCCTTCTGCTCGAGCATAGCTACGAGGATGTGCTCCGGCTCGACCTGCTGATTTTGGTTCTTTTCAGCAACGCCGATGGCTTCCTGTACGGCTTCCTGACCGCGAATGGTGAACCTGTCGAATCTCATTCAAACTCCTGGTAAATTTCGATTATATCCTTATCTATAAAACTAGATCTATAAAACTAGTGGCAGCGGATCTCGCATGAACCGCTGCCAATCTTGGTTCGCTTGATCAAGCGAAAGCTTCCAATATGATCAATTACTTTTTCGCACTCTGGGCTTTAACGTCCGTTGCGGTTGTATCGATCTGTCTAGCATGTCCGGAAGTTCCTGGTCTTATTTCGATACGACGCGGCTTTGCCTCCTCTCGTTTAGCCAACGTTAACCGCAGAATGCCGTTCTCAAATTCGGCGTTTACGTTGTCACTGGAAACAGTAGGCGGCAACGTGAACGACCGAGTGAATGAGCCGTAGCTTCGTTCGAGACGATGGAAATTGTCCTCGTCTTCTTTCTTCTCAAATTTGCGTTCGCCCTGGATCGTGAGCACATTATTCTCAACAGAAATATGTACATCGTCCGGCGACATTCCGGGAAGCTCTGCTTCCAAAACAATATTGTCCTTATTTTCGAGAATATCTACGCTTGGGCTCCAAGCGCCCCGCATAATCTCGTTATTACCGCCCCGATTAAAACTTGAGCTGAACAGACGGTTTACTTCGTCCTGCAAACTACGCATTTCACGAAACGGATCATATGTAATTAAATTCATAAGTTTTTACCTCCCAAACGTTTAGGTTGATATATTATTATGACTATTACTTAGTCCATTTACATAATAAAACTTGAGTGTTCTATTGTCAAGTGTTTTTTTAAGGTTTTTCGCTCAATTACTGTGCTTGTATGTGCATTTTCTGGTCGCGTCGGTTATATTTGGTTTCGAAATTCGGACTCGAAAGCTTCTTCTTATAAATGAAACTCGTTCGAGAGCTCAGCTGGCCAATAGCCGCTGTTTTGGCCGCCTTTGTTGTGGGCGGGCTGATCGTGCTGTTGATCGGGGACAATCCATTTGTAACCTTCTATCACCTCGTCGGTAATTCTTTTGGTTCACTCAACGATCTTGGCTACACCCTTTTTATCGCAACGCCTCTGATCTTTACAGGTCTTGCCGTAGCCGTCGCTTATCGATGCGGCTTATTGAATATTGGCGCTGAGGGGCAGCTTTATGTTGCTGCGTTTGCCACTGCCTGGGTTGGAATAAAATTCGGCGGCACGATCGTCAATATTTTTGGCAAGGAAGAGAACTGGTCCTGGTATAGTCTGCCCTCGGTTTTACTCGTTACGCTTTGCATTTTTACCGCAGTACTCGCCGGAGGGATCTGGGGCGCAATACCCGGTATTCTGAAAGCGAAGTTTGGTTCGCATGAGGTCATCAACACCATCATGCTCAACTTCATCGGCATCGCGCTCGTCAGCTATTTCACGCAATATTTTTACAAGATACCCGGCGACCCAATAATGCAGACCGCTGAGATCGGGCAAGGGGCGCATATTCCGCGCATTAGCCAATACATCCCTGGAATGCCCGATTTTGTGCCGCTGAGTGTTGCCTTTCCCCTCGCGGTGTTGATGTGCGTTTTGGTCTATATCTTCCTTTGGAAAACGAAATGGGGATATGAGCTGCGAGCTGTCGGGCAAAATCCATCGGCGGCGGAATACGGCGGCATTTCTCCAAAAAAACAGATAGTGATCGCAATGACGATCTCGGGCGGTTTGGCCGGAATGGTCGCAATAGGCGAGGTGCTTGGCTACAGATATCGTTATTACGACGGTTTTTCTGATGGCTGGGGTTTTTTGGGGATCGCGGTGGCCTTGCTCGGCCGAAACCATCCGCTCGGGATCTTCATTGCTGCGATCTTTTTCGCCGTACTGAAACGCGGTGAGATATTTGTCGATATTGAGACAAAATATGTCTCGAAGGATCTGGTAGAAGTTTTGCAGGCGATCATTATTCTGTTCGTCGCTTCGCTGCAAAGGTTTTCAAGAAAATGAGTGAGATATTTACATTCACATTCCTGGTGATCATTTTCTTCTCGATGATCCGGTCGGCGACGCCCCTGATATTCGCCGCGCTCGGAGGGATGTTTTCCGAGCGCTCGGGAGTGATTAATATTGCTCTTGAGGGGCTAATGCTGGCCGGGGCATTTACGGCCGCGGTCGTCACTTACGAACTGAATAATCCTTATATAGGATTCGTAGCCGGGCTTGCAGCTGGTGTCGTCATCGCGGCTGTCTATGCGGTTGCAGTGATCAAGTTCGAAGCCGACCAGGTCGTCGCGGGATTTGCGATCAACATTTTGATGCTTGGCTTGCCTGCCGTTATCAGCAGCCGCATTTACGATTCGGCGGGCTCAACTCAACAGATCGCACAGGAATTTCTACTCCCCGATTATTTCAACAGACTCTCCATTGCGTCGATACTTGCGTTCCTGCTCGTACCAGTTTGCTGGTATGTACTCTACAAGACCCCTTTTGGCCTGCGAATAAGAGCTGTTGGTGAAAATCCTTCAGCCGCCGATTCAGCAGGTGTTAATGTGATTCGCCTTCGGTATGTTGCTGTCATCATTTCCGGTATTTTGGCTGCCGCAGGCGGTGCATATCTTTCGATAGGGCAATCATCCTTATTCACACGCGGAATGACGGCGGGACGGGGCTTCATTGCTTTGGCTGCATTGATCTTGGCTAAATGGAAGCCAGTGCCGGTGCTATTCGCGTGCCTGTTTTTCGGCTTTACCGAAGCATTGGCGATCCAGTTTCAGGGTGTCGTAAAATTACCCTCCGGCGAAGATATTCCCGTGCAATTCATACAGATGATCCCATACGTTTTGACGATCATTGTGCTCGCAGGCTTTATCGGACTTTCGCGTGCGCCGAAGGCAATCGGTATTCCGTATAGAAAGGAGAAGTAGCTGCCCGCCCCTGCGAAACCATTTCCAATGTCATACGAAAATGCTGTAGAAGCGGCTGAATACATAAGGTCGAAATATCCGCGCCAGCTCAAAATAGCCGTGGTCCTCGGAAGCGGGTTAGGAATGTTCGCGGATGTTCTATCGGATGCCGTTCGTATTCCCTATGAAGAGATCCCACATTTTGTAAAAACAACTGTTGCCGGTCATTCCGGACAATTGGTTCTCGGCGAAATAGACGGAAAATCCATCGCAGTTCAGCAGGGCCGATTTCATTATTACGAAGGGTATTCGATGGACCAGGTGATGTTCCCGGTTCGCGTATTCGGCCGGCTTGGGGTGGAAAACCTCATACTGACAAATGCGGCAGACAGCCTGAACACGGATATGAGGCCCGGTGAACTGATGCTGATAAGCGACCACATAAACTGTTTGGGTGTAAACCCCCTTCGAGGCACGAATGACGATAGGTTCGGACCGCGATTTCCCGACATGTCGTCGGTCTACGATGATAAGCTGCAGACGATCGCTCATGAGGCCGCCGAAGCGCTTTCTGACGAGAGATTTGATACCGGATTTGATGTGCACAGGCGCGATTTGCTGAGACGCGGCATATATTGCGCGCTTTCAGGCCCGACATATGAAACGCCCGCAGAGATCCGAATGTACCGGTTGCTGGGTGCCGATGCCGTTGGCATGTCGACAGTGCCCGAGGCGATCGCGGCAAGGCATATGGGAATTAAGGTTCTGGGTATTTCGTGCATAACAAACATGGCCGCGGGTATGGAAGCCGGCGAGATCGATCATTCTCATGTAATGGAAACCGGAGTGCAAGTGGCAGACATATTCAGGGAATTAATAAAACGAATAATTAAGAAAATAAATTCATAACAGGATATACAGGATACGAAGGATCGAATTTTTCTAAACCTGGAAGTCCTGTTTATCGTGTTCGTCCTGTTAGAATTGGCATTTATGTTTATTGGCATTTGCGGCGGCACCGGTTCGGGAAAGACTACGATCGCGAGGGCGATCGTCAATGCGGTCGGTCGTGAAAACGTCGTCCTCATAGAACAGGATTCGTATTACAGAAATCTTGCGGACATGCCTTTGGATGAAAGGCATCAGGCCAACTTCGACCATCCGGACGCGATCGACAGCGACATGCTTGTCAATCACCTAATGCGCCTGAAACAGGGCTTAAAGGTCGAGATGCCGCTTTACGATTTCGTTTCTCATACACGCAGTGACAAGATCGAGACAATCGAGCCGCGGCCTGTCGTGATCGTCGAAGGCATCCTGATATTTTCCGAACCTAGGGTGCTCGATCTGCTGGATATGCGCGTTTTTGTCGACACACCCGACGACATCAGACTGATACGCCGCCTGCGACGCGATATAAACGAGCGCGGACGCACCTTCGAACGAACATTGGAACAATACGAGCGAACGATCCGGCCGATGCATTTCGAGTTTGTGGAGCCCTCGAAACGATACGCTGACATCATCATTCCCGAAGGATCGCAGACCGGCGTGACACTTGAACTGCTTTGCAGCATGGTGCGTGAACGGCTTTCGACGGAATCGCGCCGGAATACAACGGTCGTTGAGCAAGCATAAATTTCTTGATGAAACATTCTGAACAGGACCTTATCGATGCGGCTGCCGACGTTCGAACGCGAGCCTATGCTCCATATTCGGATTTTAAAGTCGGTGCCGCGGTCGAGACCGAAAACGGCGATATTTACACCGGCTGCAATGTCGAGTCCGCAAGCTATGGGCTTACGGTCTGTGCCGAGCGCGTAGCGATATGGAAAGGCATCTCGCGCGGCGTAACAAAATTTGGCCGCATCGCGGTAGTGGTCGATACTGAAGAACTCACTCCGCCGTGCGGCGTCTGCCGCCAGATCATATGGGAATTCTGTGGGGACGTGCCGGTCATTCTTTCCAATCTCGATGGCAAAACCGAAACCGTCATGATGAGCGAACTGCTTCCACGCGCTTTCGATTCAAAATTCTTGAAATAGCAATGAACAGGTTCATAAGTTTCATCTGGATCATAACAATCCCGTTCTTCGGTTCCACCCCCGCCCTGCTTGCCCAAGTTTCTCCTGTCGATCCGCAATATGCGGTCACTACTCGAAAACCGTTGATCGGAATCAAAGAGCCCGTGGACCTCATTATTTCGGGCGGCACGATCGTCACGATGGACAAAGGCCGGCGGTTGATCGAAAACGGCGCGGTTGCGATCAAGGGCGACCAGATCGTCGCGGTCGGCACACGCGTCGAGGTACTAGGCCAATATCGAGCGAGACAAATTATCAATGCTGCCGGAAAGGCAGTCATTCCCGGCCTGATAAATACCCATACACACGTCCCGATGTCGCTGTTTCGCGGAATTTCGGACGACCTTGACCTTAACGACTGGCTTACGAAGTACATCTTTCCCGCGGAGGCAAAGAATGTCGACGAGGCGTTCGTTCGTGCCGGCACGAGACTCGGATTGGCAGAAATGATCCGCGGCGGAACGACGACCTATTGCGACATGTATTACTTCGAAGACGCCATAGCCGAAGAGACTAAACGTGCCGGAGTTCGCGGCGTGCTTGGCGAAACCGTTCTCGATTTTCCGGCCCCGGATAACAAAACGTGGGGTTTGATGGTCGCGTATTCCGAAAAGTTTATTAACCGGTGGCGGAGCGATCCGTTGATCGTCGCGGCTATTGCGCCCCACGCGCCTTATACCGTTTCGACTGAGCACCTTCAAGAGGTACGTAAACTGTCGGACAAACTCAATTCTCCGATCGTGATACATGTAGCCGAGACGAAAAAGGAGGTCGACGACCTGCTGACCCAGAAGGGCTTGACGCCCGTTAAATACCTGGACAGCATCGGTTTTCTCAATCAGCGGGTGATCGCCGCTCACACAGTTTTTGTAACTGACGAGGAAATAGACATTTTGAATAATAGGGGTGTTGGGTCTGCCCACAACCCTCAGTCGAATATGAAACTCGCATCCGGCACAGCGCCGGTACCGAAAATGCTTGTAAAAGACGTCGCCGTAGGCCTGGGGACCGACGGGGCGGCCTCTAATAACGACCTCTCGATGTGGGAAGAAATGGACTCTGCGGCGAAACTGCAAAAGCAAATTTCCGGCGACCCGAAGGTCGCGTCGGCCGTCCAAGTGTTCGAAATGGCTACAGTTCGCGGCGCTCGGGCACTTCATCTGGATAAAATTACCGGCTCGATCGAGGCGGGAAAACGTGCGGATATTGCCATTGTCGATATGGATTCGCTGCACCAAACCCCTTATTTTAACGTCTATTCCGCCCTTGTTTACTCGACGAAAGCCTCAGATGTACGGACCGTGATCATAAACGGCCGTATCGTGATGCTGGATCGACGGTTGCTCACACTCAACGAATTTGCTATAAAAAAAGACGCAAATCTTTTCCGAGAAAAAATCATCAAAAGTCTGTCGCATTGATTTTGGGCTTTTACCAGAGCACCCGGAAAATCGTTTTTGTTCATAGATATGTAATGTTTGGGTCGTTAAAGTGAGCCTTCCCCAAGTAGTTCGCTAGACCTTTACGGAAAATTCAACTCAGTTTTGAAGGAGAAGAAAATGCCGTTAAATGTCAGAAGGTTTTACTCTTCGATATTCCTGGTTTTCGCCGGTTTTATCACCGGTATATTTTCGCAAACGCAGCAGGCTGTTAATCAACCGAGTCCTGTTCCGCCAACCGCAGCACCAATAAACGCAGCGCCGACAAACACGACGCCGATAAAAACGCTTACCGCCGGCGAGATAATGCGCGAACGCATCTCGAAGGCTAAGGCTTTCATCGCGGTACGCAATTACAACGCCGCGATCTACGAGCTTGAGATGATCCGGCGCGAAACCAGCGATTCGAGTGTGCACGCCGTAACCAACATCCTGCTAATGAACAGCTATCTCGAGCAGGGAAATTACACAAAAGCACAAAATTTCCTGAACGAGGCCTACAAGAATTTCAAGGCGAACAACGCTAACGGTTCGATGTTCTATTCTGCCGTCGCCGGCCAGGTCGTTAAGGGTGCCCGAAGCAAGCTCGAGCGCTATCGCTCGCTCGGCCTTACCGTTTCAGACCGCAACCTGCCGCTTGAGGCAGTAAACGACATCGAAAAAATGCGCGAAACGCTGGAACTGGTGGTCACCCAAACCCGCGAGGCGGGCGGCCTCGATAAAGACAGATCAAGTGTCGCAATGCCGCTGCTCGAAGAAGCAACGGCCGCACGCAGCATCCTGGCCCGCGACGACTACGACGCCAAACGCTGGCGAGACGAGGGCACCGACATTCGCGAGGGCATCGCAAGCTCACGCAGCATCGTTATCAACGCAACCGACGGTGCAATACTACAGAACAATTCACCGGCGATACAGCAGCAGGTAGTTCAGCAAACGCCGTCTAATACAGGAACCGTCGTTCCTGCTATCAGCGATCCAAAGCCACTGATCGCGGTACCGGAGACTCATCCAACACAGCTGCAGTCCGTAACGGCCAACAATAAGCCGTCAGAAACCGCATTAGCGACGACGGGCGGAGCGCCTGTTTCGAATTCAGCGAACACCGATGCCGGTAAACAACTTCAGCAGCAGGCCACTGATAAACCCGCCGAAGCAGCAAAAGCAGTTCCGGCCGCAGACAGCACACAGAAACAGCAAAGCGTTACGGCTGACTCAAATACTGAAAAGTCGTCGCCGGTTAATGTCGGTTCGCTGATCGAGTACGCGACAACGAAACAGCAGCCGACCTATCCGCCGGCTGCGCGAAGCATGCGGGCCGCCGGTGTCGTGAAGGTTGAGGTCGTGGTCGATGAGACTGGGCAGGTCACCGAAGTAAAGAACGTTGCCGGCCACACTTTGCTTGTCGCCGCCGCGAGAGATGCTGTCCGAAAATGGAAGTTTCGCCCGATAATGCGGGACGGCCAGGCAGTTCGCGCCAGCGGCTACGTCAATTTCAACTTTACCCTCTAGTTCGACTCAACTGTCCCACTGTCCCACGCAATTATTTGCCGGGACAGCTTTGTGACGGCAAAAACCTCGATCTCGCCCTGATTCTATCGGGTCTGAAGAAATTCGTCCCAAACTGTCCCACTGTCCCATGCATATTTTTCGTGCGGGCTCCTGCATTTTTGTCCCGGCATTGTCCTGCGTCTGTCCTGCCTCTGTCCCGGGCTTGTCCCGCCCACTTTTGGGACAAATAAACCACTTGTTTGCATTATTTACAGCGATGTTGGCGGCGAAACTTCGCGCTTTTTCGAAAAATTGCGCCACACGTGTGTTACAGAGATGCTGTCCCACTGTCCCACGTATATTTTCTCGCGTCTGTAGCGGTCGTTATAAATTGTCAAAGACCGATGGGCAAGGTTCGCCCGGTGCGACAATGTATCATAAATTGCACTGATTGTAAATGGTCTTACTGGTGCAACGACAAGTCCGTTCGCTCACCCGGCGTAGCCGACATTAGTACTTTCCCGGCCTTGAGAGGCAGGCTTCCTTGACCGTAAAAATCGCGCGTGATAGTGTTATATGTTTTGAACATCGGACGGGTTTCGTCCTGCATTTACCGGTTTTATATATAGTTTTTAGATTGATTTTGAGTCCTTTTTTGAACAAGGGCTAGTGACACGAGTATGGTTGTGCTGGCATTTGCCGAATCATCGATCCAGCTATTTCCGGATGGAACGCTTTTCATTCATATCGCGCTCATCCTGATAATGATCTACGTTCTGAACCGGACGTTTTTCCGGCCCATCAACGCGGTTCTCGCGTCGCGGGAAAAGCAAAAGGGCGGCCGGGGCGGTGAAGCTGCCGAGCTGCTCGACGAAGTGGCCAGAAAACAGAAGGAATACGAGGCTGCAATGCTGGCGGCAAGAAACGAAAGCTACGACCTGATCGACAAAGAGCGGTCCGCGGCCGTCGATGCATATCAAAAAACGGTAAACGAGGCGAAAGCCAGTGCCGCGAAAGTGCTCGCTGACGAAAAAGCAGCGATCAAGGACCAGGTTGCCGAAGCAAGGACCACGATCGCACTCGAGGCGAATAAAACCGCCGAAAAGATCACTGCAAATATTTTGAATGGCTAGTATGTTGTCCACTTTTTTAGGGGTATTCCTCTTCCTTGCTGAAAGCGGGTCGTCCCAGGGAACCTGGGCTTCGTTCAGGGAGTTTTGGGACCATTATTTCAATTACCCGGGCTTCGAGCTTTGGAAATTCATCAACCTTGGCATTTTCGTCTTGATCCTGGTCTATCTTGTGAAGCGGCCGTTGAGCGAGGCTTTTAAAGCGAAACGCGATATCATCCGCGCCGAATTGATCAAGGCCGAAGAAGAAAAGCAGGCCGCGCTTGCAACGCTGACTACTGTCGAGGCAAAGCTGGTCGGTATCGAATCGGAAAGGG
>JBJMGN010000334.1:0-4923 GCA_045807885.1 Pyrinomonadaceae bacterium
AAGGTTCCAAACGGTCGATCGAATTCCTTAAAAGAAAGGAATCGAGGCCTATCAATTGGGATATCGTTCTGAGCCTGCATGAAGTACAGCAAATGCCTCTCCAGTTGGGCCAGGGAGGGTTCGGCGTGCAGGAGGCGGCCCCAAGGCACCATTTCTACTGGACAGTGGGCGGATTCGTGGATGTAACCTAACGAACAGGCCCCCGATTCGGTCGCTGGCTTCGTGGGCGATTGTCGGCAGATATCAAGGGGAAATACGAGCTAAGCAAGTGCGACCACTATTACTGCGTAACTGCAATTGATGGTGATTCTTCGACGTTCCAACAATCTATCCAACGTCAACTAATGACACCCCGATTCTGTTTATGTTTCCGCCTGCGCAGGTTAGGGTTTACCATTTCAATGTGTATCCGAAGGGCAATCTTTTTATTTCGGCGCCGCACGGGCAGCTTGAGGCGATCTTGAAGGAACCCGCGGGCGAACGGAAAGGTGTTGGGTTGGTCTGCCATCCCCATCCGCTCGGTGGCGGGACTATGCATAACAAAGTCGTCTTTCGAGCCGCAGCAGGGTTAACTGACGCCGGACTCGTAACTTTGCGGTTCAATTTTCGCGGTGTAGGCGCCTCGACGGGGGTGCATTCGGAGGTCGATGGTGGAAAGGAAGACGTGCGGACTGCTTTGGATTTCCTTTCGGGAGAATATCCGGGAGAAGACATTACTCTGGCCGGATTTTCATTCGGCTCGCGGACCGGGATGGAAGTCGGAATTGCGGAAGATCGAGTAAAACGGCTGGTCTCGATCGGTACGCCGGTTGAAAAATATCGCGATTACGATTTTTTGACGACCGTGACCAAGCCCATACTTTTTATTCACGGTGACAAGGATGAGTTTTGTTCGGTTGAAAGCCTTCGATTGTTGACAGATGGAATTTCCCACGCCGAGGTCGTAATTTTCGAAAACTGTGGGCACTTTTTTGACGAGCACTTGAACGAGCTTCGCGAAACCGTCAAGAATTGGACTCTAAACAATTTGGGCTAAACCCTGACTTTTGTTCTGCTTCGACACCCGTCGCCCCAAACCGACGGCAGGAGAAAATGAAAAACGAAACACGAGACGCGGCGATTCGACTGACGATGCTGCCGAGGGACACGAATGCACACGGCACGGTCTTTGGCGGCGTGATATTGAGCTACATCGACGTCGCCGGCGGCGTTGAAGCCGTGCGGCATACAAAACACAACCGCTTTGTAACGGTTGCGATGAAAGAGGTCATTTTTCACGAGCCGGTGTTTATCGGCGACCTCGTCAGCTTTTACGCGACCACATTAAAGGTCGGTAAGACATCTATAACGATCCACATCGATGTCGAGGCTGCTCGATTCGGTACGCCGGGTGTGGTTGTAAAGGTCACGGAAGCCGAGGTCGTCTTCGTGGCCATAGACGAAAATCGCCAAAAGATCCCGATCAGTTAGAACTGTCGTTCGTATTCTTCTTTGGTCGTGGGAAATGAAATGTCGACCCAGTAAGAATCGGTTTGCGGTTTTTTCAACTGAAGTTTATCGCGGCCCATCAAGTTTCCGATCAGCCGCATTGGTGTGAAAACAAGGTAGTAGATTCCGGCCATTATCACGCGGCTCATGATATTGCCGAGCACATAGGCAATTCCCAGCCATGTCCAATAGAGCGGCAAGGCAAGCCTCCTGCCGGTTAGCCCGATCGCCCCGACAACAAGACCGATGGCGATGAACCAAAGTCCAACAGTTTCATTTTGAGAAATTAAACGCTGGAACGGCCAAAGGTATTTGACCAAGCCGATCAACACAAAACCGCCCATGAAAATAGCTCCGAATTGACGGAGCTCTTTTTTGTTCGGTTTCCAGTTGAGTTTGACGAAAGGCATTTAGTTTTTTCGCTCGAGCCGTCCCCAACGGTCAGGCTTCCGCTTAGAATAGCGTGTAGATAAACGGAGCGGCAGCACCGCCGCCTAGCGCGCCGAGTACGATTATGGCAGCAAGAAGCAGTACTGCGATAACGACCGGCGTCATCCAATAGGCCTTGTTTTCGCGAATAAATGAAGAAAATTCGCCGATTATTCCGCGTCGTTTTGCCATTTACTAATCTAACTTAAATTCCTTTTTATACTCGTCTGCGCCGGCCATCGGCGGCTGATCTTCTTTGAGGCAAATGAAATCTTCAAGCACCAATGCGTCCATGTCGGTAAACATAAAGCAGCGATACGCTTCTTCAGGTCGGCAAACGATCGGTTCGCCGCGTATATTGAATGAGGTATTCACCACGACACCACAGCCCGTTAGCTTTTCAAACGCCTTTAGAATTTTATAGTAACGCGGGTTGCGCACCGAATCAACGGTTTGGACGCGTGCGGAATAGTCAACGTGCGTGATCGCCGGCAGATCGGAACGAGGGGTATTTAGCTTTTCGATACCGAATAGTTTCTGCTGCTCGTGGGTGAGCGTCGTTCTCAATTCCGTTTTCACGGGCGCTACCAACAGCATATAAGGGCTTTCCGAATCGAGGTCGAAGTAATCAGAAGTCCGTTCGGCGAGACAGCTTGGTGCGAATGGCCTGAACGATTCGCGAAACTTGATCTTCAGATTCATATTCGATTGCATCTCAGGGTTTCGCGGGTCACCGATTATGCTTCTGCTTCCCAACGCCCGCGGGCCGAACTCCATTCGGCCTTGAAAAAGTCCAACGACTTTCCCTTTATCGATCAATTTCGCAATTGCGTCGCACAGCTCATTTTCGTTTTCATATCGTGTGTAATCGGCGTTCGCCGAATCCAGGTAGGCATTTATTTGCTCGTTGCTAAATCTTGGGCCGATGTATGAACCCTGCTGCGAATCGGGAATGCTCGGCGTTCGCGGATTATCCATCAGTTGATACCACGCGAAAAGAGCACCGCCGAGACTCCCGCCGGCGTCACCCGCCGCAGGCTGCAACCAAATATTTTTGAATGGCCCTTCGCGTTGAATGATGCCATTCGCGACGCAGTTCAATGCGACACCGCCAGCCATACAGAGGTTTTCGAGGCCAGTTTCTTTATGGACATGATTTACGATCCGCATCATCACATCCTCGGTCACCTTTTGAATGCTCGCGGCGATATCCATATGAAACTGCGTAAGTTTCGATTCGGAACTGCGCGGACCCTCACCGAACAGTGCGTGAAATTTCGCCCCTGTCATGGTTAGCCCAGCCGAGTAATTAAAATAACTCTGGTCGAGCCAGAACGAGCCGTCATCCTTGATATCGATCAGGTGATCACGGATGAGATCTTCGTATTTCGGTTCGCCGTATGGCGCAAGGCCCATTAGCTTATATTCGCCCGAATTTACTTTGAAGCCTGTGTAATAGGTGAAAGCGCTGTAGAGCAACCCGAGTGAATGCGGAAATCGAATCTCTTTGAGCAGGCCGATCTTATTGCCCTGGCCCACCCCGTAAGTCGACGTGCTCCACTCGCCGACGCCGTCGAAGGTGATAATGGCTGCTTCTTCAAACGGTGACGGAAAAAACGCACTCGCTGCGTGCGAGCCATGGTGTGTTGTGAAATAGATCGGGCCTTCGTAAAGATTATCCAGGCCTTTGTCGATTTCACGAGGCAGGAAGAGTTTTTGATTCAGCCACAGCGGCAGCGCCATCATGAACGAACGCAGCCCCCGCGGGGCGTATGCCATGTACGTCTCCATCAATCGCTCGAATTTCAGGAAAGGCTTGTCGTAGAAAACGACAGCGTCGAGCTTGGCGGGTGAAATACCGCCTTCTTCAAGGCAGTATTTGATCGCGTTTGCAGGGAAATTGAAGTCGTGCTTTACACGCGTGAAACGCTCCTCTTGCGCAGCCGCGATAATGCCGCCGTCTACTACTAAAGCAGCCGCGCTGTCGTGATAGAACGCCGAGATTCCGAGGATAGATGTCATGCTAGTCTTTGCACTCGCCGCCATGGGAACAAATTGCGTCGGCAGCTACCTTCATGCCTTCTTGGCTCAAGTGCATAGGATCGGCGTATAAGAACAGCTGGTCGGACCGATACCCAGAATCGAGAAACGCCGGCGTAAGGTCGGCGAAACGTATCCCTTGATTTTGAAACTCTGTCGCAAGCAGCTTTTGCGGTAACGAGAATTCCGCGGGGGCTCCAGTACGCAGTTGAGCCTCGTTCGGGAATATGAAGACCTCTAACGGGATGGAGTGGCTCTGGAGATATTTATTAAGCTCAACAAGCGGTTGCAACGCCGATTCGACATTTGCACCTCCGTCCTGATAAGACTCGAGAGCGCCGCGGAAATAGACCATCTGCGTATCACGGAGCAAATTTTTTAACCAAAGGTAGAGTTTTGAACGGGAACGAAGATAATCATTAATGCGCCGCAACAGAAAAACATCTTCAGGCTGCTGCGTCCCGTCCGGATCGGCCATTTCGACTTGAATATTCCTTCCGCTCGCATCAGCAACATCGTTCAAACAAAAAAGGACGATCACGCTATTCACTTCCGGTTTCACCGATGTGATAGCTATACCGGCATTCCGGTAATCGAACGTGCCGTAACCGATCACAGAGGCATTAAGGACCTGCCGGTTCGGCATTCTCGCTCTAAGCAAAGCCGCGGTAGTTTTCTCTTCGGGTACAGCGGGCCCGAATCCGACGGAATCACCTAGAACCAGAAGCGCGGGGCGGCCGTCGGAAGCAGGAGCAGAAAATGAACGATCCAGCCCGACACGAAACCCGTTTTCATCAGTCTTGAAATGGTCACCAAACGAGATTCCTTCGAAATTCGGCGTGTTTCCGTAGCTGGGTCCGAAACGATTGGGCGTGAACATGCCGCGGCTGTTATCGAGAAAATTTATCGAAGTGAATTGTCTGCAGCAGAACTCGCCGATCAATAAGGCCGCCGCTACAAAAACGC
>JBJMGN010000335.1:0-5507 GCA_045807885.1 Pyrinomonadaceae bacterium
GCGCATGTTGAGGATTGCACGGTGATCATCCGCGGCCGTTCACTACCGATCCAGCCCATCTGCTGCATTTCATCGAATGCTTTCCACATTCCGATCAGGCCGGTTCCCCCGCCCGTCGGATAAATGATCACGTCAGGCAGCTTCAAATCGAGTTGTTCAGCTAGCTCGTAGCCCATCGTCTTTTTGCCCTCGACGCGGTACGGCTCCTTTAGGGTCGAAACGTCGAACCAGCCTTCGTCCTTTTTTCGCTCAGCGACGATCTTTCCACAGTCGGTGATAAGCCCATCAATAAGAGTTACGTTTGCGCCGGTTTGCTGGCATTCGACTACATTCGCTTTCGGCGTATCGGACGGCATGAAGATATGCGCTTCCATTCCCGCACGAGCAGCATAGGCCGCCATCGCGCCCGCGGCGTTGCCGGCAGACGGTACAGCGACCTTCTGAACGCCGAATTCCTTTGCCATTGAGATCGCGGCGGTCATGCCACGGGCTTTGAAGCTTTGGGTCGGATTTTGACCTTCGTCCTTTATCAGCAGGTTGACACTGATATCGAGCTTTTCCGCCAGTTTCCCCGCGTTTAGCAGTGGCGTCCAGCCTTCGCCGAAAGAGACGATATTCGCCCAATCGTCGACCGGCAAAACCTCGCGATAACGCCAGAGGCTCGATTCCCTTTCTTTTAAACTCTCGGCCGTAAGCGTTTGCGACGCTGCTTCGAGATCGTATCGAACGAGCAGTGGTTTACCGCATTCGACGCAGAGATTTTGCAGTACGCGCGCTGCGTGCCGCAAGCCGCAAAGCGCACATTCGAGATGTGTGACGTTCATGATGCGAGGTTAACCGAATAGATCTTTCGTTCACAAGCGATACGGCATTTCGAAACGCAAATTCCAAAGGCCAATTCCGTCGATCCGATATAGAATGTTTTTCCGAAAACGAAAACAACTATGAATCCGGGAGGCAGCGATGAATAATTACGAACTCTTTCACGGTGCAAGTGCGGAAAAAATGCTCTACAACGTTCGAAATTTCGGGCTTACGGCTGATAACGAAGGCAAGATCTACTTTTCGCAAAACGAATGGAAAAACTGCCTTGTTCACGGTGCAGACCGAGGAACCGGTGAATCTTACGTTGTGAAGGTCAAGATAACGATTCCTGCGGATGCACGCATCGACAGAAGTCCGCGTGCCGGCAACCCCGACGCACTGATCGTGATCACATTGCCTCAGAAACTTCTTCGCTGTGATTTTATCGAAATGTACGTTCGCAGCGGAAAGATCGGCGAGTTTGAGATCAAGACCGTTCCCGGCCCGTCGATAGAAACATATCTCGCGAAGGCACTCGGTCAGTGACCCTTATCGAACTAGAAGCGGCTTTAGTTCTTTATAAATGTTTTCCATCATTATCCGCGTACCTTGCGCATTCGGATGGATGCCGTCGGCCTGATTGAGTTCTTTTTTCAGGGCGATGGTGTCGAGCAGAAACGGAAGGTACGCGACCTTGTGTTTTTCCGCGAGGTCGGGAAACGCATTCGCAAAATCTCGTTGATATGCTGCCCCAAGCGTCGGCGGTGCAAGCATTCCGCAAAGCAAAACCTTTACGTTCTTCGCTTTCGCTTTTTGAATTATCTTGTCGAGATTGTCCTTCATTTTTGCGGGCGACAAGCCGCGGAGCAAATCGTTTGCTCCGAGTTCGAGGATCAGAACTTGCACCCCGTCGTTTTGAAGCGTCCAATCGATTCGTTCGAGGCCGCCGAGGCTCGTCTCACCCGAAACTCCAGCGTTTACGACCTCATAGTTATAGCCCTCGGCATTCAACTTCTGCTGAAGCAGATAGGGATATGATTCCGTTTCCTCCAGGCCAAATCCTGCCGTCAGGCTGTCACCGAACGCAACTATCTTCGGCTTTGCCGCAGTATCTTTTGGCAATACAAGCGGCTTTGCATCAACATCTATGTGCTCCGCCGTGCCAACTCCGCAGGCGAATGAGGCGAATCCGATCGCAATCAAAATAAGGTAAAAGAAAAATTGCTTCATAACGATTTAGATGCATTTTACGAAGTGGCCGTTTGAAATGTTCGCGAACTTCCAAATTCGGCCGGCGTATTAAATGTCGGGGCCCGTCCGGCGATTTTACATTTTCTTTTATTCGCTTCACGATTCAATTTATATGATCGAGATAAATCGGGTTTCGAAAACCGTTCGCTCGGGCAGCGACGACCTTACAATACTTTCCGAGGTGTCCATCGATATACCGGAAGGACAGTTTGTAGCGTTAACCGGCGCCTCGGGCAGCGGTAAGTCGACGCTTCTCGGTCTGATCGCCGGTCTCGACGCACCGACATCGGGAAACATTACGATCGATGGCGAAAACATTACGACAATGAGCGAGGACGGCCTCGCAGATATTCGCAGCCGAAAAATCGGGTTTGTTTTTCAATCGTTCCATCTGATACCCAGCCTGACAGCGTTTGAAAATGTTTTGATCCCGCTGGAAATACTTGGCGCCAACGATGCCTCTGATCGGGCAGACAAACTCCTTGCGGACGTCGACTTGACCAATCGCGGGCATCACTACCCTTCCGAGCTTTCCGGCGGCGAGCAGCAGCGTGTTGCAGTAGCGCGGGCGTTTGCCAATTCGCCAAAGATCTTGCTGGCCGACGAACCCACCGGAAATCTCGATTCAAAAAACGGCCGGCACGTACTTGATCTGATGACGGACCTGCATCGAAAAAATAAAGTCACGCTGGTTTTGGTCACTCATGATATTGAACTGGCTCGTCGGGCGGACCGTCAGATCGTCCTCCGTGATGGCTCCGTAATAAGCGATGAAAGCAGAAGCCTGACCGTGAGGGAGGGCTGAAAATTCCGTCTTGATTTAGCCCTTCCTTACGGTCGGGCTTCTGCGATATGCGTTTCATACTGAACCTTACAAGGCGCGAGATCCGCTCATCATGGCGGCGGCTGCTCTTTTTCTTTTTGTGCATTGCGCTTGGTGTAGGTTCGGTCGTCGCGCTGCGTTCGCTGATCCAAAACGTGACGCGTGCAGTGGGCACGGACGCGCGGGCTCTGATGACTGCTGATGTCGAGATCAGCTCTACCAGCGATTTTTCGCCTGCCGACCTCGCAAAGATCGATTCCGTCGTCGCGAACTTCAACATCATCGAGGCACGGAACGAAGCGATCACGACATCCACAATGGCTAGACCCGTCGACCCGGCGAACGAAAGCGTTCGGATGATCGAATTAAAGGGTATTGAGCCGCCGTTCCCTCGTGTAGGTAATTTTGTCGTTGAGGGCGGAAAGGATTTCGATCACGCATTACTCGAAAATAATGGTGCTGTCGTCGCTCGTATCCTTCTCGAAGATCTTAACGTTAAGATCGGTGACCGCATCAAGATAGGCGACGGCGAATTTCAGATACGGGCGGTCTTCGACGAAGAACCGGGCGGGGTAAGCGGCTTTCGCCTGGGCGCACGTGTTTTTGTACAGAAAACAGCGTTTGATGAAGCGGGAATAAACCGAAACACAAGCCGTGTCCGTCATCGGATCCTGTACCGCACATCGGATAATCCTACCGAATTCGTTAAACAGCTTCGTGAGACGCTAAAAGGCACGACCCTAACGATCCAATCCTATCGCGAGACACAGGAACGGCTAGGCCAACAGTTTGAAAGGACGGAGAATTACCTTGCATTGACCGGACTGCTGATCCTCGTGCTTGGCGGTATTGGCGTGTGGAACGTTTCTCGAGCGTTTGTAGAACAAAAGCGCAAAGCGGTCGCGGTCCTGAAATGCCTCGGTGCCTCCGGCAACCGGATAATTCTTGTCTACCTTTTTCAGATCCTGACGCTCGGCTTGGCGGGCAGTGTGTTTGGTGTGGTACTGGCGCAGCTCACATTGTGGTTTGTCCGGTGGCGGTTCGCTGCAGACTTACCCGAACGGATGACCTATTCCGTAAATCTTTCAACCGTTGCCCAGGGCCTTGTGCTCGGAATTTTGATCTCACTGCTGTTTTCAGCTTTGCCGCTGCTTCAGGTTCGAACTATCAAACCGCGGCTCCTGCTCCGCGATGAAAACAACGAAAGCCTGCGGGTACTTGATAGATCTAAATTCTTGATCGGTGCCTTAAGCTTGTTCGGTCTTTTGGGTCTGGCAGTGTGGCAGGCCGGATCATTTACCGTCGGTGCATTTTTTATCGGCGGGCTTGCAGCAACTTCGGCGGTGCTCTACATTGCGGCGATCGTTTTGACACGGCTCCTTCGACGGCTGAAACCGCTCGGTTCATTTGCCCTCAGGCAAGGTATAAATTCGCTTTACCGGCCGGGCAATCAAACACGCGTCATCCTGCTGGCCGTCGGCCTCGGCGCTTTCGTCGTGCTGACCGTCCAGTCAATACAGACCAATCTTGTTCGCGAATTCGATTTTTCGCGCAACCAACGTCTTCCGACGCTGTTTTTCGTGGATGTTCAAAACAGCCAGAGGCAGGAATTGTCGGACCTGATATCGGAGAAGACCGGCGAGTCGCCGGAGGTTACGCCGACAGTTCGCGCACGCGTCGCTTTCGTGAACGGCGAACCGATGGGCGGCAACACGTCAAACGAAGTTCGCCAGCAACAGGGCCAGATCGGACGCGAGTTTGCTGTTACTTATCGCCCGGAGCTCGACGCGAATGAAACCGTTGTCGCAGGCCGATGGTGGAATGAGGCCTCCGATGTTCCGGAAGTATCAGTTGAGGAAGGCGTTGCGACTCGCTCGAACATCAAGCCCGGCGACTCGATGACCTTTGAGATCTCCGGCCGAAGGATCACGACACGCGTCGGCAGCATTCGAAAGATCGACGCCCGGAATACGCGAACCGCATTCGTGTTTGTTTTCAAGCCCGGCGTGCTGGAATCTGCCCCACAGACCTTTGCCGCAACGACGCTAAGCCGAATCGGGGCGACCGATCGGCAGCGTCTTCAGCGCGAAGCAGTGACACGCTTCCCAAATGTGCAGGTATTTGACGTAGCCGATATTCTCACGGCGGTCCAGAGGCTGATAAACAATTTCGTGATAGCCGTTTCATTTGTCGGAAGCTTTGTTATTTTGAGCGGGATCCTGATCTTTATCGGCTCGATAGCACTGACGAAGTCACAGCGGATCTATGAGAACGCGATAATGAAAACGCTGGGCGCGCGTCGGCTTACACTGGCCGCGATCCTGTTATCCGAATACGGCGTTTTGGGAATGCTTTCCGGCGTGATCGGGGCGGTCTTCGCGGTTGGACTTTCGTTCGCCGTCAGCAAATATCTGCTTGATATCGATTGGGCGTTTGACGCGGTTTTGTTTCTTCTTGGGATTGTGGTGACCGCCGCGATCGTGATGATCGTGGGTGCTGCGGCAAGCTTCGATGTGCTCTTTAAAAAACCGCTTTCTACCCTGAGATCTCACTAGGGTTATTTTGTCTGATCGAATGGATGATTTTGCAGCACGGCTCGCATTGCGACCTGACTAAAAAGTGTTTCGAC
>JBJMGN010000336.1:0-2955 GCA_045807885.1 Pyrinomonadaceae bacterium
TCTATCGAAGGCTAATTCGCCAAACATATTTATAAACCCACGGAGAATGATCATGAGAAAAGCATTACTGATTGTTACAACTGCAATTCTGGCATTAACAAGTTCGGCATTTGCCGATGTAAAGATCAAGACGAAACAGACGGCGAGCGGCCAGACGTCCGAGAATACAACATATATCAAGGGCAAGAGGCAGCGGACCGAGATGGCGAACGGTGTGATGATCTCGATCACTCAGTGCGACCTTGGCCGCGACCTGCAGCTGGCGCCGCAGACCAAGTCGTACACGGTCTCGTACTATACGGATGCGAACGGGAACCCGACAGCTCCAGTCGCGCAGGGAACGTCCGCACCAGTGACAAAGGGCGGGATCGTGAATGTTACAACGACCATTAAGGACACCGGTGAACGCAAGCAGATGTTCGGCTATACGGCTCGCCATATCATCCAGACGATCGAGATGGAAAGCTCGCCGGATGCGTGTTATCCGCAGAAGAACAAGATGGAAATGGACATGTGGGTCATCGACGCCGAGTTCGGGATCGCATGTACTCAGAACAATACTTATCGAAGCTACAACGGTGGCAAGGCGGGCGGCTGCCAGGACAAATTCGTGTCGAAGACGATCGGCACGGCAAAATCGGGATATCCGCTTTATCAAAAAATGACGTCGTTCGATGCATCGGGCAAGGAAAGTTTTTCGATGGTCCAGGAAGTTGTCGAATTGTCGAAGACGACGTTGGATGCGGGCCTCTTCGAAGCACCCACGGACTATCGCGAGGTAAAGGACGCGTCGCAGCTCTATGCCGGCGCGGTCTCCAGCGCGTCGAATAGCGACCACGACTCAAATATGTCCTATAAAGGTTCGAGCTCGAATTCATCATCGATTGCGAGTATTTCGGGATCGGCCTCGACATCGACCTCTCCATCGTCCGGATCGACATCCAGCATTCGCGATGCAGCACAACAACCAAAAACGGATACGGCCAGCAGCGTGGGACCAAAAAAGGAAGGCACGGTACGCATAGGAATGATCGTCAAAACTGCGGCGACGGGCGAAGGCATAGCGCCGGCAGAATTGAGCGCGGCGGTTCAGAATTCGCTTATCTCTTACGTCAAAGGCACCAAGGTTGAAGTAATTCCGCTGGAAGCGAAGCTTGCATCAGCCCAGGCAGAAGAAGCAAAACAAAAGGAATGCGATTACGTTTTGCTGGCGACCGCTTCGCATAAAAAAGGCGGCGGAGGCGGGTTCGGCGGCTTCGGCAAGATGTTCAGCTCGGTCGCTCCCATGGTGGGATACGGCGGCGGCATCGTCGGACAGGTTGCTGCATCAGCCGTCGTGACAGCCGTGTCGCTTTCGGGCAGCGTGAAATCTAAAGACGAACTGTCACTTGATCTCAAACTTCAGTCGGCTCAGGACAACAGCGTAACGCTGGCGAAGCAGCTCAAAGCTAAAGCGAAGTCAGACGGCGAGGACATCATTTCGCAGATCATTGAACAGGCCGCACAGTCGATCATCGATACGGTCGGCAAATAAGTTCCATTCACAACTAAAGAACGCACTGGACGAGGTCATGAAAATGGCCTCATTTTTTTGATACCGGCCACGTCGGATTAACGCCTTCATTAATGAGCCCCTGCGGCTACTTCAATCATTCAGGAGAATTTCTATGTATAAAAATATTGCACTCGTCGTTTTCGCGATCGCGATCTTCACAGTTATAGGAAATGCGCAGAATATTAATCTCGTAGGCACATGGCGAACAGGCGGCCTGTCGACGACCGACGACGTCAATACCGTCACCGGTTCCCGGATCGCCAGCAACGGAAACACCCTGAAATATGAGTTTAAGCCGGACGGCCGGTTTGCGTTCGTCGGATACATGCAATCCACAATGTACGGCTGCACGACGGCATTATTCAACGACAAGCAGGGGAAATACTCGCTCGATGGTTCGCAGCTCACACTTACGCCCGCGAAGAACTTTTGGCGCAACACTTACAGCTGTTCACCGGGATCGAACAAGGAACGCAACTATACGCTCGACACGGAAGTTTACGATATCAGCAATAAGACCGATGAATACGGGAAATTGTATGTCTGTCTCACCAACGCGAAAGGCGAAACATGTTATCGGCGCGAGAATTAATAAACCCTGACAACACAAAATAAAATTGCCCGGACAAAGTTTCCGCGCAATTTTATTTTTTTTGATGGCACCTTTTTCGATCGGTTTACGCCTTAACAATTGAGAGGCAATATGAACTCAAATAAAAAACGAGGACGGCGAGGTTACTTTCATTTATCTTCAGTATTCATTCCATAAATATCTTCATTTTCCATTCATAATCACACAGCAGTAACTTCGCCGCCCGATATTTTCTATCGGCGGCTTTCGTATTTCATGGTTTGAGTCGAAACGTGGAAATAGCTGCTAGGAAGGAAATCCGATACGTTTGAGAAGATCGTCGAATCTCGGGTCGCCGTGCAGATTCTTCATGCGACGGCCGACTTTTATCAAGATCAGCCAGTTCGCGCGCTCCTGGTATGCACGTTCCAACCAATAGAACGCCTTGTCTTTATCGTTAAGGCCGGCATAAACGACCGCCGGAAGGAAAGGCGATAACTGCTTTTGCCTGACCTTTGCTTCAAGGTCCGTGGCAATCTTAAGAGCTTCGTTTCTTCGGCCGGCCGTTGCGTAAACATGTCCGAGCGCCATGTCCGCAAGAGGGTCCTGTGAAAGCTCCCGAATATTTTGGAACGCTTCGATTGACTCATCAAATTTCCCTTGCTCCTGCAATATCTCGCCGAGGGTCAAATATGCACGAGCAAAGGTCGGATCACGATCGATCACCATCCTGATCTGCGCAAGCGCTTGCTCGTGCTTACCGGCGATATAGAGTGCCCAGGCGATATTAGTAAGTACGTTCAATGAGAGGGGATCGAGTTGAAGTGCG
>JBJMGN010000337.1:0-4127 GCA_045807885.1 Pyrinomonadaceae bacterium
TCTCAGCCGTCGTTTCCTGTTCGAAAAATATCGCTCCGGACATTTCTGATGGAGTTTCGGAAAACTTTTCGGAAATGAATCGCAGCGCACGATCATCGAAATATTCGATCAAAGAAGCGTTCAAGGCAGAACCACTTGCGTGAGCGGATTGGTTCCCGTGTTCCCTTAGGGAGTGGCTCCGGACCCTTTCAACAAATGCTAGTAGATCGTTCTCATCTTGGAAAAACACGATACCGCTAAAAAAACCTTCCGGCTTACTTAATAACGACAATTCGATCTCGGTGATTACACCCAGTGTTCCTTCGCTGCCGATAAAAAGATCGATCGCATCCAGCGGTTGTGAATTAAAAAACCCGCTAACGTTCTTTCGTACATTCGGGCGAATGTAAGTCGGTAATTTGATCTCGATCTTGCGACCGGAATCGGTCGTTAGTTCGAGGGGGTTCCCGTCCGTCGAAACCGATTCGCCGCGCGATAGTTCCAGCTGATCCCCGGCTGCCAGGACAACTTTTAACCGTTCGACATATTTCCGCGTGGCACCATACTTAAAGCTTCGGGCTCCGGAAGCATTCGTCGCGACCGTGCCGCCGATTTGACAGCTCCATTCCGTTGGGTCCGGCGGATAATACAAGCCTTCTGTCTCGACTGCTTTTTGAAAGTCCGCGAGTACCACACCAGGCTCGACGATCGCCGTCTGTGTTTCCTTATTTATTTCTCTGATCTTGTTAAGTTTCTCGAGCGAGATGACGTATCCGCCAAACGGTATCGCGCCGCCAACCGTGCCCGTTCGCGCGCCAGAAATTGTGGTCGGAATCTTTTTTGAATTTGCTTCGCGTAGGATCTCAGCGATCTCGCCCGCGTTTTCAGGAACAAACAGCTTCTCCGCATGCCCGCCCGGCATATTGCTGGCGTCGGTCAGATAGTTCTCCAAACCGTCATGCTGTGTCTTAACTTGCATCCGTCGGATTATAACAAAGTCCCTTTTCTTTCCTTCGAAACCGGTCTGAAAAATTCTTGTATCAATTCGCGGTTTCAGCCTATAATCACCAAAAGCACGAGCATCCCTAAACCTCTGCTTCCAAACATCTCGTCAAATGAGCCAGTTAAACTGCGCTCGATCATTCAAACGGGCCCGACAATCTATTTCGCCTCCCATCCATTTATTGAACTTGAATACCGCAAGGAGGTAGAGCGGAATGCGACACATAGCGGAGCGAATTCTCTTTGGGATCTGCATATTACTTCTGACGGCCACCTCGTCAAATGCCCAGGCAGTAACCAAAGAAACTCAGGCACCAAACAAGGAAGCAACGGCCACGCCCAAAGAAGTCAAAGCTGTGGCGAAAGAAGCGAAGGCCGAGCCGAAAACACCCGTTATTACCTGCACCGAAAAGAACGGTCTTACCGTAAAGGAGATAGAAAGGATCCTTATCCGCCACAACGAGGCGCGCCTAAAGCTGCAGACGCCAGCGATAGCGTGGGACTGCACAATGGCCCAGATGGCGCAGGAATGGGCCACGCGCGGCGTTGCAGAACATCGGCCGGACAATTACTTTGGTGAGAATCTCTTCGTTTCATCGGATGGCAAAGCGGCCGCGACCCAGGGCGTGAAACGGTGGGTCAACGAGAAGAAGAATTTCGCGCACGGTACGACGATGTGCAAGCCGGGAAAGATGTGCCTTCATTACACGCAGGTGGTTGCACCGGTTTCAATAAAACTCGGCTGCGGCATCAACCGAAGTGCGACGGGAAAATGGAAGCTGTTAATGGTATGCAACTACGACCCGAACGGTAACGGATATTGATAACGGAATCATCTAACTGTAAGTTCCCTCTCGCGCAAGTACTTTAACCGATCGCGTATTTCTGCGGCCTGCTCGAACTTCATTTGCTTCGCGGCCTGCCGCATATCCATCTCGAGCTGCGCGATGGTTTCCTTCAGCTGCTTCGGTGAGAATTCTTCGAATTTGTCCATTTCCAGCGGTACCTTAAAGTAATCCGCTTCATACGCAGTCACTAATGTCGCGTCGATCGACTTAATGATCGTTGTCGGCGTGATGCCGTTTTCGCGATTGTATTCTTCCTGGATAGCACGACGCCGCTGAGTCTCGCCGATCGCATTCTCCATTGAACCAGTGATCCTATCGGCATAAAGGATGGCTTTTCCTTCCGCATTTCGTGCTGCGCGGCCCATCGTCTGGATCAACGAGCGCTCCGAACGTAGGAAACCCTCTTTATCCGCATCGAGGATGGCGACCAGCGAAACCTCGGGAAGGTCCAAACCTTCTCGCAGCAGGTTGATGCCAACCAGTACGTCAAACTCGCCTCGGCGCAGATCGCGCAATATTTTGATCCGGTCGAGCGTCAGGATCTCGCTGTGTAAATAAGTGACCTTTACGCCGACCTCGGCAAAATATTCGCTCAGGTTCTCGGCCATTCGTTTCGTTAGCGTAGTGACCAGCACACGCTCGTTCCGTTCGGCCCGCACACGGCATTCTTCGAGCAGATCGTCGATCTGCCCTTTCACCGGCCGCACTTCGACTATCGGATCGAGCAATCCGGTTGGACGAATTATCTGTTCGATAACCTCGCCCTCGGTCCGATTAAGCTCGTACGGCCCCGGCGTAGCGGAAACATAAATCGTTTGGCCTACGCGAGCTTCGAACTCTTCAAAGCTCAACGGCCGGTTGTCTTTGGCACTCGGCAAGCGAAATCCATATTCGACCAGTGTTCCCTTTCGTGACTGGTCGCCCTTGTACATCGCACCCAATTGCGGGATCGTCTGGTGCGATTCATCGATCACCATCAACGCATCCGAGGGCATGTAGTCAAGCAGCGTCGGCGGCGGCTGGCCCGGCAGTTTTCCTGTTAGATGCCGCGAATAATTCTCGATCCCACGGCAAAAACCCATCTCCTTGATCATCTCAAGGTCATACATCGTCCGCTGATGCAGCCGCTGTGATTCGACGATCTTGCCTTCATTTACGAGATGTTCTTCCCACCAAACGAGCTCTTCTTTTATTGTTTGAACCGCACGTTTGATCGTCGATTTAGACATCACATAGTGCGTTTTCGGATAGATCGGGACGCGCGTCGTGTGTTTTTCGATGACTTCGCCCAGTAGTGGATCGATCGTCGATATCGAATCGATCTCGTCGCCCCAAAACTCGATTCGGTATGCCTGGTCCTGATAACTCGGATATAGTTCAACAACGTCGCCTCGGACACGAAAAGTTCCACGGTCGAAATCGACGTTCACACGCTCGTACTGCAGTTCGACGAGCTTTTTCAGGAAATCTTCTCGATTCAGCTTTTGCCCGGGCTCGACAAAAACCAGCATTCCGTAATATGCGTCCGGGTCGCCAAGGCCGTAAATGCAAGAAACCGATGCGACGACGATAACGTCATGTCGTCCAAAAAGTGCGCGCGTTGCCGACAGCCGCAATCTATCGATCTCCTCGTTTATCGTTGCTTCTTTTTCAATGTAAAGGTCGGCCGCCGGAACGTAGGCCTCAGGCTGGTAATAGTCGTAGTAAGAAACAAAGTATTCGACTGCGTTTTCTGGAAAGAAAGTTTTGAATTCCTGATAAAGCTGAGCCGCAAGCGTCTTGTTATGCGCCAGCACAAGAGTTGGCCGTTGGACCTTTTCGATCACGTTCGCGATCGTAAATGTTTTTCCGCTGCCCGTGATACCGAGCAGCACCTGGTCTTTTGCTCCGCCGTTCAACCCTTCGACAAGCTGCCTTATCGCTTCCGGTTGGTCACCCTTGGGCGTATTTTCACTTGTGAGACGAAATTGCACGCTTTAATCATACCGTATTTTCCAAACGAAACAAAAGCTTGTCGGTGCTCATAAACAAAAAGGCACGGACATGTTCGTCGCGTGCCTTTTTGTTTTCCCTATTACCTTACCGCCGATCGTCAATTGAGATTTACTGAAACTGCTTCAGGCTTCGGCGCCCCGACTTTGCCGATGCCGTAGTTCGACCTTTTTAGATTTGCCTTGAAACCAAAATCCGGTGTCGCGATCTCGGTAAGCGTGTAATGCCCGTCAGATTTCAGAAAGACCAGTCTTGCATGGACCTGCCGCTCAACATTTTCCCTCAAAAGTCCCAAGAGTTTTCGTT
>JBJMGN010000338.1:0-19373 GCA_045807885.1 Pyrinomonadaceae bacterium
AAAATAGCTTATTGCGCCTCGTGATTTAGCGTCGTATATGAGGACTGGTTTTCCAAAACTGGGTGCCTCCGCCAGCGTAATGTTCCTTGGAATAACTGTGTTCAGGACTTGGGGCCCGTAAAAATCGCGAAGGTCTTTTGCTACAGCCGAAGAAAGATTCGTACGTTCATCGTACATCGTAAGCAACAAGCCTTCGATCATCAACTGAGGATTCAACTCGCGTTTGAGCCTGGCCAGTGTCTCAAAAAGTTCGGTGACGCCTTCGAGGGCGAAGTATTCACACTGAATGGGGACCAGTAGCGAGTCTGCTGCAGTAAGCCCATTAACGGTCAGGATGCCAAGTGACGGCGGGCAGTCGATAATTACGTAATGAAAATACTCGCGAATCGGATCTAGAAGCCCTTTTAGTATCCTGCTACGTTCGTTGTTATCGGCAAACTCGATTTCCACGCCAGCGAGATTTTTATCTGACGGCAAGACCCAAAGCGAGTCTATCTCGGTCGGTAGGACAAGCTCGCGTACCGAATTTCCAGAAATCATCGCATGATATAGTGATTTTCGGCCGTTCGTTCTTGCGATTCCGGCACCGGAAGACGCATTTCCCTGGGGATCAGCGTCGACAAGCAAAACCTTTTTGCCCGACATGGCGAGTCCGGCAGCGAGGTTTATCGCGGTCGTTGTCTTTCCAACGCCGCCCTTTTGGTTGGCAATTGCAAGGATTTTACCCATTAAAGGTGGTTTTTAAATTACCACATGGCGAGTTAATTTCCGTAGTGACATTGGAACGTTCCACAAATCTATTTCAGCCGTATAGTGTGGAACGTTCCACAATCAATTCCGGCTAACTTCCTGCGGCTTTAGCGAAGTCAAGTGAATCAGCATCGTAGAAACGGCAGCGGGAGTAAGGCCATTGATCTGGCGGATCTGGCCAAAATTTCGAGGCCTTGCTCGTTCTAACCGTTCAACCATCTCATGCGAGAGCCCGCTGACCGAGTTAAACTGAAAATTCTCAGGTACTTTTAAAGTATCGTGATGATTGACTCGCTCCGTCGCCAGTTTTTGCTTTTCTACATAGCCGGAATATAGGGAATCAGCCAAAGCAGTTTCAAGATCAATCAATTTAGTCCCGCGCTGAACCTCGGCGCCGAGCATTCTATAAATAAGTTCGGAATTAACACCCTGTCGCATGGACAATTGTGAAAGCGTAAAAGCATCACCCAAATCGGCGCCCAAAAGCTGAGAGACTGCGGCATATTCGACTGATGACCGTTTAAATCGCGTATTGTCAAGAGTATTTCGCAACCTCGCCAAACCGTCACGCTTCTTGTTAAATCGTTCCCAGTCCGTATCACCTACCAAACCCGCTTCCCGACCCCGAGGTGAAAGCCTTTGATCCGCGTTATCATGACGCAATGTTAAACGAGCTTCAGCACGCGAGGTAAATAAGCGATACGGCTCATCCACTCCGTGTTGGATCAAGTCATCTGCCAGAACACCGATATATGATTCGCCACGGCCAAGTAAAAACGGCTTTCTTTGTTGAACGGAAAATGCTGCGTTGATCCCGGCAAGCAAACCCTGGCACGCCGCCTCTTCATAACCCGTAGTTCCATTTATCTGGCCTGCAAGAAAAAGCCCCTCCATTCTTGTCGACTGCATTGTCGGGCGAAGCTCACGCGGGTCGACAAAATCGTATTCGATCGCATAACCCGGGCGAATGATCTGCACCTGCTCAAAACCAGGGATCATTCTTAGTAGTTCGAGCTGCAAATTTGATGGAAGCGAGGTCGAGAAGCCGTTAAGATACACCTCACGCGTGTTGTGCCCTTCCGGCTCAAGAAATAGCTGATGTCGATCCTTGTCTGCGAATTTTACTACCTTATCCTCGATCGACGGACAATATCTTGGCCCGATTCCCTTGATCTTCCCGGAATAAAGCGGCGACTGATGCAGATTATCGCGAATTGCCTGATGAAGTCGGTCACTTGTATATCCAATAAAACATTGAATTTGGGGCTGTTCGATTCGCTCAGTCGCAAATGAAAAAGCCACCGGTTTCTCATCAGGAGGCTGGGGTTCGAACGCATCCCAATCGATCGTGCGGCCATCCAATCTAGGGGGCGTTCCGGTCTTCAACCGTCCGACCGGAAACCCCTGATTCTTAAGGGCTTGTGCCAATTCGATCGATGCCGGCTCACCTGCACGCCCGGCTGAAAAGGTTTTCCGACCCGTGTGAATCGTACCGTTCAGAAAAGTGCCCGTCGCAACAACAACGGCCTTGGCCCCGAATCGACGCGCGTCCTGCATCTCAACCCCAATAACACTACTGTTTTCAACGATTAGGTCAACAACAAGTCCTTGACGAAGATGCAAATTTGGCGTCGCCTCTAGAACCCGCCTCATTTCTGTCCGATAAAGAGCTCGATCTGCTTGGGCCCTCGGCGATTGAACAGCGGGGCCGCGCGAGCGGTTCAGAAGCCGAAACTGAATACCCGTGCGGTCGATAACCCGACCCATGATTCCGCCCAGCGCGTCGATCTCGCGGACAACATGACCCTTTGCGATGCCACCTACAGCCGGATTGCAAGACATCTGTCCGATAAGATCGAGGTTGATCGTAACAAGAGCGGTCTCGGCACCGAGGCGAGCAGCAGCCGACGCCGCTTCGCAACCTGCGTGGCCGGCACCAATAACGATCACATCAAATTTCTCGTCGAACATCGTCACAGAAATAAAAAGAGCGGCAATGCCGCCCTTTGCCGAACTTTAGATTGTATTGAAATCGTGACCGTTTGCCAATAGCTAGGAGTTCCACCTTCCTTTAAGTTTGGTATCAGCAATAGATTGAAAACGTGCGAGCTTTACACGGTCGGTATTTTTAAAAGAAATCAACGGCATAAGTCCATGATTCATCAGTTTGTTACATGCATCTTCCGTAAGCAGTACTTCGCCGCAGGGCTTAAAAACGGTTTCGGTGCCGTCTTTATAAACGTGCGTCGGAAGGCCCTCCACATCTTGTTTTAAAGCACGCCCCATTTCCCATCCATAAGCGCTGTAGCTTTCGGCCAAAAGTTGTGCCCCAATGAATGCAGTATTCGACCAACAATACTCATCATGCACCGGCCTGTCGACAAATTCCTCGAAGTTGAAAGTCTCAAGGGGTTCCGTATCGGATCCGTAGGGCAGCCGCACCAGAAACCTTGGAATCGTCATTCCCAGGTACGCCGAGTCCGTTTGGTCGCATAATGCTGCCCAAAGCTTACTGGCGTTACTGTCAGACGCGACTTCCCAATCGCGAACATTATTTTTCTCGAAGAGTGAGTGGACACCGAGAACATCAGGACGCATGTGTGAAATGAAAGGAGCGTTCGCTATCGAAGCCACTTTCGAAATGCGCATCAATGTTGCAATGTCATCAAGATCGGGCATGAAAGCAAAGTTTCCGATGACAACAGCCCAGGGATCTCCGTCATACGCATCTTTCACTAGGTGCCGATACAAAACGGTTTCGTCAAGTTTGCCTGCAGATTTGAGCTCGGCAGCTAGTTCCTCCTTAGACACATTAAGTATGTATATCTTAAGTTCGGATGAAGTCTCGGTGCGGCGGACCAGAAAATAAAGCCCGTGCCATGCCGCTTCGAGTTCCTGAAACTTTCGATGATGCAAGATCTTTCGCATCAAACCGCTTGTCGCTTCGTCTACCGCCTTCAGCATCCCGGATTGTTCGTTTTCGTCAACCGAAACAAGATGCGGACGGACAAGATCACTGATCAGGTTTCCAAGGTCACTTGAAGTTCGGGGTTTAGGTGCCGGGGCACCGCCTGACGGCTTTGAAAGGATCGCTCCTAAAAGGTCCTCAGCCGGAGCATCTTCGACAGCAGGTTCGGCTTGACGGGGACGTTCAATGTTGAACCGCTCGCGGACTTCGCGTGCGGCTGAATAAAAGGTATTTTCATCGTTCAGCCGCTTTCGAAGATCGCGCAATTCTGAGAACATGGGCACTTTCCGAAAGATCGCGTCGGGGTGAAAATCGTCGAGCTCGGCAAATTCGAGGGGGAGGGTCGTTCCATCCTCAAATTCCAAATCGATACGCACATTCAATCTGCCGAGAACGTCGTCAAATTCGTCTCGGTCGATATCGACGGGTTTCCTGTCGTCTAAATCACGTTTATCACCATCGGCACTCCAATCGCCAAGTACCAAAATTCGAAATGGCGGCTCTTCAACGATCCCTGTCCGGCTGCTTTCCAAAGTAACGGCGGTATCGAGATCGTCTGCATTTATCGGCATAGTGGTTCATCGACTCCTAAATTCGCAAAACGCGTTGAAGGAACAGATCCTGTTCGTTGTTTAGATCGGTAAATCTTACACCAAAACCGACTCCGTTGAAATGATCGGCGACCGTACTACTGAAGAGCAGACGCTCACGGTTTGGATGTATAACCTCTAACCTGATTGAATCGCGGATCGAGACCGGCATGAACGTATCTATGAAAGTCGAATTCGACATAGTATTTCCATTTTCATTTGCCGATACAGAACGTGGAAAATATTCGGGTGAGCATGTCTTCGGTGGTTGTTTCACCTGTGATCTCGCCAAGGTAGCGCATGGCATTATGCAAACCGACCAGCACGATCTCTTCACTTTGCTTTTGTTCCAGAAGCTCGGCCGAATGCTCGATCTCTGAATGCGAGCGCGATAAAAGATCGAAGTGCCGAGCATCTGTGACAAGAAAACCGCCTGAGGATGTGTTATCGGTCTTAAATGGGTTTATGATGGCGGACTTCAAATCATCAAGGCCGTCACCGCTTTTTGCAGAAACCTTTACTACAGGTGAATCGAGTTCATCTTCAAATTTCGCTGGCGCGCCAATATCGATCTTGTTTGCGACTATCAGGTGCGCCAGGTCTCTGACACTTCTCAAAATATCGCGGTCCTCGTCGGAAACTTGTTCAGTGGCATCAAGAATTACAAGCACAAGATCCGCATCGGCGATCGCACGGCGCGAACGTTCAACACCGATGCTTTCGACTGTATCGACAGTTTCACGTAGACCGGCTGTGTCAATTAAAGAAATTGGAATGTCATCTATCGTAAATTGCTCGTGGATCTGATCACGCGTCGTTCCTGCGATCTCAGTGACAATAGCGCGGTCGCTTCCAAGAAGCGCGTTGAACAGACTAGATTTACCTACGTTCGGGCGGCCAACCAGCGCGACACGCAAACCCTCACGGATCAATTTTCCTGCCTGAAAGGTATTGGCAATCTTTTCAATATCTGCACTTACCTTTTCAAGTTTTGCCCTGATCGAATCCATTTGCGCAGCTGGCAGATCGTCTTCAACAAACTCCAGGGCCGATTCCAATACGACAATGACATCCAGCAATTCGTCCTTGATCGGCCGCAGCTCGTATGAGAATTCGCCGCGAAGCTGCCGCACTGCCTGCCTTGCCGATGCGACGGTTTGAGCATCTATCAGATCACGTATCGCCTCCGCTTCAGCGAGGTTCATCCGGCCATTTGCCAAGGCCCGAAGCGAAAACTCCCCTGGATCTGCCATGCGCGCGTCCAGGTGCAAACAAAGGTCGACGACACGCCGCAACACAACCGGCGCTCCGTGACAGGAGATCTCGACAATATCTTCGCCTGTGAACGAATTCGGGGCTTTGAACCACGTAATTACAGCCTCGTCGATCATCTCGCCGGTTTTTGGATCCCGCAGCGTTCGAAGGTGTGCCTTGCGTGGCCCCAGAGATGATCGGTCATCGGCAACGATTTGCGCGGCAATAGAAAGCGCGCTATTCCCGCTCAAGCGCACGACACCAATGCCGCTACGGCCAGTGGGTGTTGCAAGTGCGACGATCGTGTCCGCCATAAGAGCCTATTTACACCACAAAGGCACTTAGAACACAAAGAGTTTCCATTCCTCTTTGTGATTCCCGTGCCTTTGTCGTTGAGATTATTTCAGCCTGACCTGCAGACGCCGGTCGCGGCCAGCACCGACGGATTCCGTATCCAGGTCTTCTTCTTTTTGAAGTGTAAGGTGGATGATGCGTCGCTCGGTGGAATTGAGCACTCCAAATGTAAAGGGCCTGCCCGCTTTGCGAACCTGATCAGCAGCAAAACGCGCCATTGCCTGCAGCTCCGCTTTACGAGTTTGTCTAAAGCCGTCAGCGTCGCAAATGATCCGGTGCTCGCGGTCGAGCTCACGGCCATAAACCTGAAAGAGCACTGTTTCGAACGCATCGAGCAGCTCGCCGTTCTCAGCGTGAGCGATGCCGACATCATTACCGCGCATGTCGAGCAGATATCCTTCGTCCGTGATCGAGCTGGAAACCGCCAGGTCAAGTCCTAACTCCGTGGTAAGCTCACTCAAAAATTTTTCTGCTTTTTCGCAGATCTCGTTCATATTACGGCCCGTCTATGAAGTACTAAGCTTAGGTTTCACGTTTTTAGCGCCTCGGGGAATATCCTTCACAACTTCGACACTCGGCGGCTGATTCGTTTTGTTCAAGCGATTGATCAACATCTGCTGAGCAAAGCTAACGACGTTTCCGAACAGCCAGTATAGCAGGAGGCCAGCCGGCGCCGTCCACATGACCCACAGCATCATTACCGGCATCAGATACGTCATCATCTTCTGCTGCATCTGCTGCTCCGGTGTGACGGTCGCCGCGGTCGGCGTGAATTTCATCGCCAAGATCATCGAGCCTGCGAAAGCGAATTCAAGTATGTGCCATGGGTCCGCTGCCGAAAGGTCGGGCAGCCACATAAAGGTGGCCTGTCGAGCGTCGAGCGATACGGTGATCGCCGTATAAAATGCCAGAAGCAGAGGAAACTGCAAAAGCATCGGCAGACATCCGCCGATCGGCAACGCATCCTTCGTCATACGAAGTTGCTGCATTTGCAGGTCGCGCATCCGCGGATCGTCCATCGGCACGCCTTTCTTTTGGAGATCCTTGATCTTGTCTTGAATCTCCTTCATCTTTGGCGCATTGCCCGAAGCCTTTTTGAAGGACCGCGACTGCGACCACCGAAGCGGGAACAGAAGCGAATAGAACAGGAACGTAAAAACGATGATCGCAACGCCATAATTCAGCGTGATCCCGTTAAAGAACCGCAGTGCGTAGATGATCGGTATCGAGAGCGGTTTTGTCAGCCATCGAAGCCACCAATAGTTGCTGAAATTTATCAGGTCAACCAACGAAACCGCACGGCCATTTTCCGCCTTTAGCGTTTCGCTCAATTCATTCAGAAGGAAATAGTCTTTTGTGCCGGTGTAGATCTTTGTCGTTGAGCCGTCCGCGGCGATCGGCATAAACGCAGTTACGAGGTGCCGCGTTTCCGTGACGGTCGCGCTTCGGGTGACCCAGCTGAATATGCTGTGGTAGACCGGCTGGATCGGAACCTCATATTTCGACGCTCGATATTCTACACCCTGCACCGGGGTCGACGGGATCGCCGCCATCGCGAAATACGTATCGCCCATGGCCACCCAATCAACGGTTCCGCTGTCGGCAAGCGTGGATTGGCCATTCGCATCATAAGTGAACGAATAGCCGCCCTGATGGCGTTTGATGTCGCCGTTCAGAGCTGCGACAGCTTCCGATTCGGTGTGATAAAGATTGTGATAATTGATCGCGTGATCGCCGGTGCTGGCGCCGATGGCGAGACGTGTGTTCGGCACCGGCTGGCCGTTTTGCTTTAACTCAAGACCCAGATCTGCGACATAGCTATCCGCGCGGAATATAAATGTCTTTCTGGCTTCGAGGCCATTTTCACCCGCAAGTAGGAACTCGATCTTTCTTTCCTCGCCCGGTGCGAGCGTAATCTCGGATTCTGTCGCCGAAAGCTGATAATTTCGCTCGTTCGCAAACGTGTTGATGGTCTGATCAGCCGTTAAAAGACGAAAGGGGAGTTCGCGCGGACTCTGTTCTAACGCTCTAGGCGAGATCAGCTGCAGAGGTTTTTCGTTTGAACTGTTCGAACCGTCAGCGAATACCGGATACTCATTTTTCGACGATCTGTTTTTCAGAAGGATCCAGCTCGAAGCAACCGCGCCTTTAGAATCCAGTGTTACTTCGTATAGCGGCGATTTGATAGTGATCGTTCGGTTCGGCGTAGTATCCGGCGTAACAACAGCAGTTTCGGGCGGAGGAACCGTGGCTTGCGGCGCAACAGTCGGCTGAGGCGCGGATTGCGACGTATTCGTGTTCGCTTCCGTATTACTATTGCTTACGGGTTTCGTCGGCGCAAAGAAGTATGACCAGCCGAAAAGTACGATCATCGACAGGACTGCCGCGATCAGGAACCGAAACTGATTTGAATTACCTTTTTCTTCCATGTTTCAAATTTTCGATCGAAAATTGCAGACCGAAAATCGCCTATCATTTAACCGGGTCATGCCCGCCCTTACAAAACGGCTGGCATCTTAGAATACGCTTTAGGCTCAACCAGGTTCCTTTTATCGTTCCGTACTTCTCGACCGCCTCGCGCGTATATTCCGAGCAAGTCGGCTCAAAACGACAAGCCGGCGGTAAGAAAGGCGAAACAAATGCCTTATACACGCCGAGCAGATCTAGAACTAAAAACTTCATTTAATAAATTCTGCCACAATCTTTGCAGAAGCCCGCACGTCAGTAAGGCGTAACATTTAATGCAAAATAACAAAATTTGTTGGCTCATTGAATCGTGCTTTCAAGTCCGATTCCGCCCTTACTCGGTGCGGGCTTCTGCAATGCGTTGCACAATTCCCGTGAGTTCAGCCAACGGCCTTTCGAGTTTCACCTTCAGGATCGACCGCCGTGCGTTCAGGACCCAATCGTATTTGGTTTCGACCCGATCAAGCTCGATTTTGCTCAATCTAAAACTTTCCCGCAGCAAACGTTTTGCCCGATTGCGCTCATGAGCCTTGCCGATCGCCTTCTTCGTCGCGGTGATCCCGACGCGTTGGAGTTTGGCGCCGTTCGGCAAAATGAAAACCGTCATGTACCGGCCCTCGATCCGTTTACCCTGCTCGTAAACACGCAAAAACTCGGCACGCTTGGCGAGCCGAGCTTCCTTCGGAAAACTAAACTTTAATAATGCTGGACCGTCAGTCGCTTCCGGCCCTTCGCTCGGCGTCTTTTGAGCACCGCGCGGCCGTTTTTCGTCGCCATGCGTGCGCGGAAGCCGTGCTTTTTGGCGCGTCGGCGATTGTTCGGTTGAAATGTTCTCTTCGGCATAATCGCTCTCCATTAAATTCACCCGAGAGTGAAAACCTAGAGTTTACGAAAATGCCGTATTACTGTCAAAGTCCGCGGGTAAACTAATAGTGAAGCTCCCCTACGACGAAAAGCGAGGCGTAATACCTGATTTGAACATTCACCGAAGCGTGATTTTGAAATTGAGACTAATTCCGTTCACATTCGCGGGACTGGTGTCGTTGCGGATATATGCAATATCTAGCTCGGTTCGCGGACTAAGCCGACGGGTCACGCCAAGGAACAGCTCATTATTGTTGAACCGGCCCGCGCTAAAGTCGTAAAAAGCTTCTTCCGATAGAAAGGGCGAGAAAAGTGTCTTGCCGTTGTGCTTCAATGGAAAGCTCATTTGGAAACGTTGGCGATAGACACTGATATTGTTTCGCCCGCTTCGCACACGGTATTCGTAGAGATTGCGGTCGCGAAACGAAACCAGTTTCCATGTTGCAGAAAATGCCGCCCCGACCGCCAGACGTGTCTCGAATTGCCGGACGTTCTCGACAACTTCGTCACCGCGGTACAAAGCACTTGTAACGAAAGTAAGGTGCTTGTTTGTCCGAAAGTTCAGCTCGATACCGGTGCGCCCATCTGTAAGATCGACCCTGCGGCCAAAGCGTGCGATTCCGTTAAAGATAGCGGTGATTTTGTTCACCGAGTTTCCTTCGGAATCTGTGAAACGCGTGACCGGCACGATCAACTGCACCTCGTTCCAGGATTGAAATACGGACGGACGGTCTTGCGAAATTCCCGCAAGAGTTCCGACAAGCATTAAACCGTAAAGCGTAGGGAAAGAATGTATATACGCCCGCAACACCCGCCAAGGATACTTCAATAGCAGATTGGGCCTAACTGTGAAAAAAGACAGGTAACTGCAGGACATGACAAACGACAAGTGCAACGGGTGACGGAATGCGTTGGCGCTCGAACGATTCGATCGCGTCGAAGCAAGTCGTTTCGTTAGAGTGGAATATTGGTATTCTAACTGCTGGAAACAGAGTGATTATTCGTTGACACATTTTGCCAATGGGCATAAGCTAACCGGTACGATAGGAGGCAGGGATAATGATACACGCAAGATCTATCGATCACTTTCTTTTACTTGCGATAAGTTTCGTGATCTTTTTGGCTGCAGCGCCGCTATCGGCCGCTTCGCAAACAGCTCGGCCTGCTACTGAAGCTAAGGAAAAGGGCCATGACTGCGGTGACGATGATGAGGACATTACCGAGGCAGACCGCGCTTTGGTAAAGATATCCGTCAAGGATGCAAAGCTCATCGCGCTCGGACGCATACCGGGCAAAATAATGGATGCCGAATTTGAAAAAGAACATGGCCGGCTCCAGTACGCGTTCGACATCTTGGGAGACGATGGAAAAACCTACGATGTCGAGATAGACGCGATCACAGGCGAGGTAATCCAGGCGGAACTGGACGACGATGACAATGATGATGACGATGGGGCTGCGGCAAAAACAGTTGTGAAAACTAAATTGGTTGAGCCCACCGTAAAAGCGGCGAGCTCCACTACCGTTATAAAGAAACCCTAGTTTGCAGATCAGTTTAAAAGCTCAGAAGCGCAGTGAATTGTCGCTGCGCTTTTCTTTAGGCTGGTTTAGTTACTACAGCCAGATCCAGAACTATCGACCTTACAGCCTCGACGTAGAGTTGATGCTCTTGCTCCAGGATTCTTGCCGATAAAGTTTCTGCCGTATCACCGTCTTCCACCGCGACTTTCCGCTGTAAAATGACGGCGCCGGCATCGACGTCCTCATTTACATAATGCACTGTGCAGCCGGAGACTTTTTCTCCGGAGGCGAGTACGCGTTCGTGGACATCGAGGCCTGGGTAGGCGGGAAGCAGGCTTGGGTGAATGTTTATTATTTGATTCGGAAAAGCCTGGACAAATGATGGCGAAAGTAGCCGCATATAGCCGGCGAGACAAACCAACTCAACATCGCGCTTTTTTAGCTCGGCAATGATCTCGGCGTCGTGTTCCTCGCGGGCGCGGCCTTTTTTTTCAACGACGACAGTTTCGACACCTCGCTCCCCCGCTTTCTCCAATCCGGCGGCATTTGGTTTGTCACTGATCACGACCGCAACTTCTGAATCAGGTATCTCGCCACTCCTTACGGCGTCCACCAACGCGACCATATTCGAACCGCGGCCCGAGATGAGGATTCCGATTTTCATTTGAATTTAGTCACCGAGAACACAGAGGTCACAGAGAGATTTTTTCCATCTTCCGATAAACATTCGACGATCGCCAACAATGATCCACGCTTAAATACATCCTTTCTCAGTGCTCTTTGGGTGCTCTGTGCCTAAACAATTTGCACGTCATTCGGCCCGGCAATCACATTTCCGATCCGAATTGCACCGATAGAATCCACATCGTCCGGCGAACAAATAACGATCATCCCGATGCTCATATTGAACGTGCGGAACATTTCATGATCCGAAACATTCCCGATCTTTTGCATCAAGCCGAAGATCGGGAGTTCGGGCCAGGTGCCGCGGTTTATTTGTACTGAAACGCCATCTGGCAGGATGCGCGGGATGTTTTCGAGGAAGCCACCACCCGTGATGTGTGCGAGGCCTTTTATTAAGCCACTGTCGAGGAGCGGACCGATCTGCGGAAGGAAGCTTTGGTGCGTGGCGAGGAGTGCCTCGCCGACGCTGGTGCCGAGTTCGTCAATGTTGGAATCGACCTTGTAGCCGCCCACCTCGAAAAAGAGTTTTCGAGCGAGCGAATAGCCGTTGGTCTGAAGGCCGTTTGATGGAATTCCGAGAACGACGTCGCCGGGGACGATCGATCTGCCGTCGATCACTTTCGCTTTGTCGACGACGCCGACGATAAATCCCGCAAGGTCGTATTCGCCCGGCGGATAGAAATCGGGCATCTCGGCCGTTTCGCCGCCGAGCAGCACGCAGCCATTTTCCTTGCACGCCCGGGACATGCCTTCGACGACCGAGGCGGTCACATCTGGGTCGAGTTTACCCGTTGCAAAATAATCAAGAAAGAACAGCGGCCGAGCCCCTTGAACAAGAATGTCATTGACACAATGGTTCACGAGATCGGCGCCGACCGTATTGTGAATTCCGGTTTCGAACGCGAGCTTTAATTTTGTTCCAACGCCATCCGCAGAAGCGACCAGCACCGGCTCGGCCATATCGGGAAATGCTCCCGAAAACATCCCACCAAAGCTGCCGATCTCGGTCAGCGTTCGCTCGTTGAACGTCGCCCGCGCATATTCACGTATCTTGGCGACGGCGCGGTTCGCGTTGTCTATGGAAACGCCTGCATCGGCGTATGAAATTGATTGCTTCATAACTCAAAACTGGTCTTCCGGATTCCAAACTCGCGAAGTAAGACCTCGTCGAAGTGACTTTCGCTTCCGATAGGTCTTTCTTCGCGTTGCCGATCGGTCGACACAATAAAATTTTTATCAGTAAGAGTTTTGCGTCCGGTTTCGGTAAGCATTGAGCATACTTTCCCTTTCCGAAAATGCGAGTCCGGTGAATACTGTTGAAAGTCGCACATTTCCGTAAACTCAGAAAGGGGCCGCCCATTCGTGCCAAAAATATACTCCGGCCGCCAATTGTCGTCTTTCTTTTTTTCTACGACAAACGCATCTTCGCCAGCAGCGTTAATTCTAAAAACGCCCTCGCGGTCCAACTGCTCTACGCCCTGAGCGATCAATAATGGTTGTGCCGCAAAATCTCCAAAACCAACGTCGGCCAAATATTCGTTTTCGCCGATCGTCACAATAATCGCCGCATGATCAAAATCGGGCCCCAATTCCGAACCGCTAAAAACCCTCGCTGAAACTAACCGGGCTTGAAACCCAAAATGGCGAAGAAGTTCGTTGAACAGGCCATTTAATTCGTAACAAAATCCGCCGCGGTTGTTATCGACGATCTTTGTATAAAACTTTTCAACATCCAACACGATCGACTGCCGCCAATTGATATCCAAGTTTTCAAACGGCACGCTCAGCAGATGCCTCGTTTGCAGAAGGCGAAGCCCCTCAATGTCCGGCACGAACTGGTTGCTCGGAACTAAAGAGATCCTGTTCGAATACGCATCAAAATTCACCTTCCGCGACCTTCCATTCCACGGTAGCGCAGGTCGGCCCGCCATCTCTTCCGACACCCGGGAATGAGACCTCGATGCGGGAACCCGGCGTTGTTAATACTTGCTCGATCTGCTTTTTCGAAATACTGACAAGCGAAAGTTTTGCTCGCCGCGACCAGAAAGTATCGTTCTGCCCCGCATACGTTCCCGAATTAACGTAAACAAACCGTGCATCTTTTGGCCCCTGCGCGTATTTCCCCAGGAAATTTGGCGTGTCCCCTGCGGTATCGACCGAGACCTCAAAATCAAATACAAGCGATCCATTTGACGATCTATTTGGCGTCAGAAGTTCGTCTTTTCCACGCTGCACCCGCATCGAAACGCCGGGCAACGGGTCTTTTACTATGATCCTCATTGGAACTTCGTACTTCATCGCGGTCGAAAGCCAATTATATTCACTCCATGCTTTGTTTACTATTCGGTGCAAGCTGAGAGCGCTATCTATTACAATTGGGTTATGAGCTTCACATTGCAAGACATGAGTTCCGAGAACTTTGAATTCACCGCGAACGTTTGGAATTGGAAGGCCGCGCTAGAGGTGATCAAGGGCCTCGACGTTGTGAGCGAAGGAAAGCTGCGGCAAATGGGCTACAACGCCACCGGCGTAAAGATCGAGATAGAGGAGGCTCATCTTCTCGGCGAAAAGGTCCGGGATGAAGTTCTTCCAAAGCTAAAGCCGGACCAGCGTATTTTTGCGGACGGAACTATCACGAACGCGCCGGATGATATGACATTGTTCAAGGACGATGACGAACAGTGGAAAAACTACAGCGTCGGCTATGACTGGCTGAAAGATTTTTCGGAGTTTTGCCTGCGCTCGAAAGGCTTCCAGGTTTTTTAGCGTTTCTTGAATACTGGTCTTGTACATGGAGATATTTAACGACTTCGTTAATGCTGCTGGTCCCTGGTTCAAGAATATCTGGGTGCAGATCGCATTGCTGATCGCCTTCGCTACCGCTCATGGATATGCAGGCGCATGGCTCGCCGTGCGAATGTTGTTCCGACCGCGCAAGCCTTTCAAGATCCTTGGACTCACGCTATTTCCACAGGGGATGATTCCGCGTCACCGCGAACGGCTGGCGAATGCTATAGGCAAGGCCGTCGGCGAAGAACTGGTCTCGCAGGACACAATAATGGAGGAATTGGTCGGAAAGGATTTCCTGCGCACCAAAATCCGCGCGGTCTTCGATTCTTACGCGAACGAAATGCTCGACCAAAATTACCCCTCGCTCGTCGAGGCACTACCTTCGAACATTCGCGGGCCGGTGCTCGAGGCGATCACAACGCTGCAATTTACTATTGCCGAGCACATCGAAAAGGTACTGAAAAACGAAGAGACGCAACTCGCCATCAGTTCGTTCGTCGAACGCCGGGTCGATGAAGTTTTGTCCCGCCGACTTTCAAATGTGATCGATGACGATACGTTTGAAAATCTTGTCGGATTTATTGAAGAAAGAATTCGTACAGCTATCGATTCCCCCGAACTTGAAAGGAATATAATCGATTTTGTATCTCGCAGGCTTGATGAGCTCGTAAACATGGACACTCCTCTTGGCGATCTGTTCACACCTGATGCGATCGCGCTGCTAAAGGAAAAAGCTACGGAGCAGATATCCCCAGTCGCGCATCACCTCACGGAGATCGCTGCGGCAGAGCGAACGCGAAACCAGATCGGCGCACTCATAAAAAGGGAGGTTCACGAATATTACGAAAACCTTCCGTTCTTTAAGAAGATATTTGTATCTCGCGATAATCTGCTGAACGAAGTCGACGATCTCGTGAATGAAAGCCTTCCAAAACGAATAGAAGAAACTTTAAAGGGTGATTTTTTTGCCGCTGAGGCCGGATCTTTTATTGATACGACGATCGACAATGCGATGTCTCGCCCGTTACCCGAACTGCTTGGCCAGGTTAATCCGGACCAATTAGATCGCCTGAAAACGCAGATCGCCACATCGGTCGTTAAGCTGCTTCGCGGTCAAGAAATGCAACGGTCGATATCGGCGTATATCACAGACACGCTGCAGAAACTTCGGCCGCACAGCATCGACTCGATCCTTCGGACAGTTCATCCGGAATCGGAAGCAAAGCTAAAATCGATGCTGTCGCGCGGCCTCCTTTCGATCGTGGCGAGCGAAAACACGTCGCGTTTGGTAAATGACATGCTTTCCCGTCAGATCGAGCAACTACTTTCCGCACCGATCGGAAAGCTATCGGATAGGATCGAGGAAAAAAAACTCGTTTCTGCGAGCGGTTCTTTTGCAGATGCGATAATCGAAGCAATTCGAGAAAAATTGCCGGAAGCGATTCGAGAATTCGATGTCGGCGGTGTCGTGCGCGAAAAAATAATGAATTATCCTGTCGAAAAACTCGAGGCTCTCGTGCTATCGGTCGCCAAAGAACATCTTCGAACCATCGAGTTATTCGGGGCGTTATTCGGCTTTTTCATAGGTCTTGTGCAGGCAGTCCAGTTCTACATTTATGCAAAATAAAGAAGCGCCCAGCCCGAAGGCCGAACGCTTCTTGGGAGCTGAAACTAGGAGATTCAGCCCTCCTCTTTATTAGACATTATCGATTGTCCCAGTCGTTGTCGTTACTTGCTGCAGCAGCAACATTCAGGATCGTATTTAGAACACTGCCCAGAATGTTATAGGTGCTGCCAACTCGGGTTCCGTAACGCGTACGGCTGTAAAAACCGTCCTCATAACCGCGCTGGAAGCCCTGTTGGAAATAGTACTGATACTGATTACGCTCCACGTACGAGTTATAACCATATGAACCGCTCATATACATTGAGTTGTTGTAATAGTTATAGTTTCCATATCGTCGATCACGTATACCTGCCTGGAAACCCTGCTGATAACCACGATTAACCGCCTCTCTTAAAAGGCTATAGCCTCGGTTATCTACGTTGTAATACTGGCCATTGGTATATATCCGATACATACCACTTCGCGGACTAGCATTTACAACCACATTCCTACCGTTATAGTACCGATCATTGTATCGGTTGTTGTACCGATTTCCACCTTCTTCACGAAGGGCTCGCTGGTATTTTGCATACTCTTCCTGCGCATCACGCTGAGCATCTCGCCATTCGTTATAGTTACTTCGCGAGGGATTTCGCTGATAGATCATGCGCTGCTTCTGCTCGTTTCGAACTGCTTCCTGCCATTCGTTATATTCTCCGCGCTGGGCAAGGACAAACGTTGCCGACCCGAACAATACGATCGCACCCGCTGCTGATATCAATAATTTATGTGTGAACTTTCCTAATTTCATAATTACCTCCAAGATTGGCGTGCCTTCGCTGCTGAAATTTCAGGAGAGTCTGAAGGACGCTTGGAATGATCGAAATCAGATCAACTTCATTCCATGCCGGTAATAGGTGCAATGCCCGTGCCATAGCTTAATTATTGGCAGATATATAGTTACCATTCCTATAGATTTCGTTTTTGTCTGATTTCTAATACGAAATCGTTGAAGATTGATCCAAATAAGGCAGCTTTCGCGGTCGATTCGTTACCATCTCGAAGATTTGTACGAAATAAAGTCATACAGCCGTGTAACTTAACCATTTACTTATTTTGTCGCTGATCCCCTTTCGCAATAAGCCAAGGGAATCTGTAAACAAAGAAAAACGCTCGATCCCGAAGGACCGAGCGTACTATTCCACCATATTTGGTTTTCAGTTACTCATAGACGTAAACAACTTTTCTCACTCTTTTTCCGGTTGCGGTCGACGTAGCTTTGCCGCCCGCGGCCCGATATTCCGAATATTCCCGACGTACATCTTCCTTGGCATCCATCCAGCCTTGGTAGTTGGAGCGTGTCGGGTTGTTCAAGTATTCCTGATGCTCTCTCACGAGCTCCCGCTGTGCGGCTTTCCAGTCTTCGTATTCGTCGTTTATGTCACTTTCTGCAACATACCAACGGCCGCCGCCCTTGTAGTATCGCCGAGACACTTCCATGGCAAGCAGATATTCCTCATGTTCCCGGTTAGCATCACGCTGTGCAGATCGCCAATCGAGATAATTGCTTCTTTTCGGATTATTCAAATATTCGCGGTGTTCGCGAGCTGCTTCCCTTTGTGCCTTCTGCCATTCTTCATACTCGTCATGCGGACTTGTTTGAGCGACGATAGAATTCACGCCTAAAAACAGAGCGATCGCTCCAATGAACACACTTAATTTTACCTTCGAGATGTGGTTTAACATAAATTAACCTCCAATTAAACTTGCGCCCGAATTCGGCAAATTTAGAGAGAGGGGTCGGACGCATAAATACTTCGAACGTCCGGATTTCGTTCAAATCCAGTTCTTCCTCGTTTAGTAGCAACGGGCGTGCCAATGTTTGAGAAATCAGCCTCTTTATAATTTGTTGGAAAATATGGACTTAAATTTGACGTCAATCACTTGAAAATCCTAAAAGCTTGGCCAGTGTATGAATTTATGTCGTACACCAATGTCCGAATGACTTTTCAGCGGAAGGCCTTTTTTCTATGCTAATATCTCCAAAAACTTTCGGGAGATAATAAATGAGTTCACCAGAAGCCGGCAATACCGTTACATGTGGAATATGTGGAAAAGAGACCAAGGTTCAATTCATAACCGAACGAGAAGGTGGGCAAGCGTACGACCTTGAGTGCCTGCACCGCAACACCGTGTGTCCAACCTGTAAGGTGCTTGTGCGCGACGACAGTGATTCGGTCCAAAAAGTTGAACCGCTATGCCGTACCTGCAACCCAGAGGCCTTTGCAGATGATGAAGATGAGGTTGCAGCCGCCGTCTGATGATGTCGGTGAAACCAAACGACCCAAACTTCGAAACTCGCGTTCGCGAAAGTTTTGAATCGCAAAGTGTGATGCGGCTTATCGGGGCACGATTAGACCTGGTCGAGCCGGGAAAAGTCGAGATCGAGCTTAATGCACGCACCGATTTAACGCAGCAAAACGGCTACGTTCACGCCGGAATTGTGACAACCATCCTCGACAGTGCGTGCGGATACGCAGCCTATACTTTGATGCCCGTAAATTCGGGAGTTCTCAGTGTTGAGTTCAAAGTAAACCTCCTGGCACCGGCTAAGGGCGAACGCATACGCGCATTTGCCGAAGTAAAACGCTCGGGCCGAACTTTGACCGTTTGTAACGCTGATGCTTTTGCAATAGATCGAGACGGTGAAACACTGTGCGCGACGATGTTGGCAACGTTGTTTTGTGTTACGCCCAAAGGAGTTGAATAAAATGAAACGCATTTTGTTTTTATCGTTGATCTCATTTGTCGCGGCGGTCTCTGCTGCATCGCAAACAGCCCCGGATAGTGCGGAACTCACGCACCTTCTAAACGAATTCCTGGCCGGGGCGGGTAAGAACGATGCAGTAATGCACGATCGATTTTGGGCCGACGACCTGATCTATACCCGTTCTGCCGGCGTGCGTACAAATAAAGAAGAACTGATGAAGGGAGTGCGTTCGGCTCCGCCAAAAAGGGAAGGCGATTCGACGACGGTTTATACGGCCGAGGATATTCGCATTCTGCAATATGGCAACACGGCGGTCGTTGCATTCAAACTTGTCAGCAACACCACCAAAGCCGACGGAACCAAAACCACCGGAAACAATTTGAATACCGGAACTTTCGTGAAACGCAAAGGTGAGTGGCGAGCCGTCGCGTGGCAATCCACGGTCGTTCCCCTGCCGCAACCAACTGCCGCTGCTTCAACACCCGCCGAGACTTCAAAACCGGTTGCGCTAACGGCGTCGACATCCGCAGAGGGTTCCGCACCGAAAACCGACACCACCGACCGCAAATACACCAAAGGCCCACGCGGCGGCTGTTACTACATGAGCGCAAGCGGCGAAAAGAAATACGTCGACAAGAAATTCTGTCCTTAAATTCAGAAGCTGTCCGCCTTTTATGGTTACGGTCATTAGTTCGATGCTTCCGCGCTTACAATGCTTTTTGAATATGCGCCGCCGTCGGATCTTATCTCGCCGAT